>JBJXHA010000001.1:0-5352 GCA_046160275.1 Bacteroidia bacterium
CACTTCCGTTTTGTAATGGTCTGAGTCCATTCTGCGAGTAGCAGCAAACAATGCTTCAGTGGCTTCTTTGTTCTGCATGAATTTATCCACGTTGTTTTTTAAAAACTCCGCCATGTAGTGATCTGAATCTATCGTTCCGGATATGCCATTGGCGATCATTCCAAATTCTGCTACTGGCACATTTTGTTTCATTAGCAAAGAAGCATAGTGTGCCTTCACATGATCGCTTTCTAAATTCCTGATTTCATTCACCACAGAAGTGGCGCCCCCTTGTTTGTAAAAGCGATTCACGCGACTCTCGGCACCAATGGTAGTGGTGCGCACCAACTCCAGCATAATTTCTGAGAGCCACTTGCGCCCTTCCGGTTCAAAAGCCACTTTAGAACGACCCTCGTAGTACTCACGCTTCGGGCCATTGCCTTCGGGCGTAATCACGATGGAGCGCCTGCTTCCAAAGACTGTTTTGGTAATCTCCAGGTATCCATCGGGCGACATGCTTTTGATGTCTTTGTCGTTGTCCGTTATTTCAATCTTGCCACGCATCTCTACGTTGAAACTGGATACCCCGTTGGAATGGCGAAAGGTAGTTTTGCGATCAGTACGGCTGGACGAGTAGATTCGGTCTTGCCCACACACGGTGATGCTAATGGCCAAAAGAATGATCGATGCTAGAATTTTCATAATTCAACGTGTTTTGGGTGCTTAACGGCACAAAGGTGGGCTGGCGTTGCCCTCCGGCCAAACACATTGACATGAGTTGTAAGATGGGTGTAGTGAGTTGCAGTGGATTGGAAAATTCGAATAACCAGTAACGACCTGGCCCCACCATTTGTGTGAGCGAAGGTGCGGCCAGCCCGCGCGAAGCGCAGCGGTCACCGGGCTTTCGCTACTCGCCACCAATCGCACATTCCATGTCGGGCTAAAACAGGCCGCTCAATCCCTGGCCGATGCCAGTTCGTAGTTTTACCCTGGTCACTATTGCGAATGAAAAATCCTGGCGAGCCCTCGTTTCAGATGAAATCACATTGACGGCTATAGGCGAAATACCCGCAACTCTATTGCGGCTATTTCCTATATTTGGTGTATACCCGCAACTGAGTTGCGGGTATCCTAATGTTACCTGCAAGGCTAGCAGACCGACAGGTAAACCAAAAATTGACACGAAAAATTGGACGCTTTTAGACAATTCATAGAAAACTATACGACACTTTCAGACAAGGACTGGAAACAAATTACTGTGTGCTTTGAAAAACGAGTTGTTGAAAAAGATGAAATACTTTTACAAGAAGGTAAAACTTGCAGACACCTTTATTTTATTGAAACCGGACTACTTCGCTACTTCATCAATAAGGACGGTAATAACATCACAAAATTCTTTACAGAAGCACCCTATTGCTTTACTTCACAAGTTAGTTTCACAGCCGAAAAACCATCGACTGAGAATATACAAGCCATTGAGCAATCTGTTATTTGGCTAACAACATTGCAACAAGCAAATGACCTTTTGGAATTAAGAAGTTGGAACACGTTTATTCGCAAACTTATTCAGGAAGTTCAATATTATACAGAAGAGATTCTACAAGAAATCCAGACAGAAACAGCTGAAAATCGGTATAAAAAAATGATTGAAACCAATCCAGAATTATTGCAAAGAGTGCCTTTAAAATATTTGGCTTCTTACTTTGGAATTGCTCCACAATCTTTAAGCAGAATTAGAAAAAAAATCGTGACGTCATAACGAAGTTAACATAGGTGCAGTAGATTGAAATAGTTAATACGGAATTTTGCAACATCATTTAATAAATCAAAAGATGAGGCAAATATTTCTAATCATTTCAATTCTATTCGCAATGACAGCAAATGCTCAGCAAACAAATTATCATTTTAGCCACACAGACAGCACCACAGCCACAAGCGACAAGATTTGGCAGGTTTGGACAGATGTTCCAAACTGGAAACAGTGGGACAAAGGCTTAAAAGAAGCAATAATTGAAGGTGAATTTATCGTAGGTACAAAAGGAAAGCTAATACCCGACAAAGGACCCAAATCAAAGTTCATTATCAGCGAACTTGAATCGAATAAATCTTATACTTTCAAAACCAAAATTCCATTTGGTTGGCTCATCATTAAACGGACTTTGGAAGTGAAAGAAGGGAAAACCTATTTTACTCACGATGTTGAGTTTACAGGAATTTTAAAAAAGATTTTAGGAAATAAACTCGGTAAAAATTATATAGCAATGTTGCCAAGTGTTTTAACTGAAATCAAACAAATTGCTGAAAGTAAATGAAAGCAATTGTATTAGTAGTTTCAATTTTGTGCTTTCAAAACTGTTTTGCACAAACTGAAAAGGAAAATAATCCTACTGCAAATGTCAGATTGAGTTTTTTGTTATTTCCATTTACACCACTTTTGACAGTGGAAGTTAGAACTATCGGAAATTTGACAATTCAATTGGAAACAAACTTTGTAAATACGCACGGAGCCAACTTGAAATATTTTATAAAAAACAGAATGGACGGACATTACGTTTTTACAGGCATTGCATTGGTTGAAAACAAACTATTGCGACAAGACAAGAAAATTACATTTTTGCCTTATGCTGGTTATGGCTACGCTTACAGATTTGGTAATAAAAAACAGTGGACTTTTGACAACATAATAGGAATTGGAGCAACAACAAACGCAGACAGAAATTCTGTTTATCCAGTTATAAAAACAGGCATAGGACTAATATTTTAAATTATTGAGATGACAGCACTCAAATTAGTTTACATGGCCAACATTATTGTAGCAGGCTACATAGGAATTACATCATTGTTTTTTCCAAAACTTTCTTCTACGACAATTTTTCAAAACTCTTATCAAGCCACCGACATCATAAAATTAGTGGGTTGTTTATGGTTAGCCATTGCCGTTTTATCGTTGTTTGGACTTTGGCGACCAATGACGTTTTCGCCAGTTTTATTACTGCAACTTATTTACAAAGGTTCTTGGTTATTGGTAGTCGCAATTCCAGCGATAAAAAACAATCAGTCTTACCCATCAGGTATGGCAACATTTTTTTTACTTTGGGTGTTAGTTTTGCCGTTTGTTATTCCTTGGACAGAGTGGACAAAATAGATTGACCGAGAAGAAGCCCAGCAGGTAACAAAATGTTTCTGCAATGGTGCGGTGAGGTGTAAGCTATAAGTTTTATCTTCGTTCCACGTTTGGTTTCGTTGGACAGGACGCGGCTTCGGAAGCGCACCACTGCAGAAACACAAACGTTAGCGGTAATGTTGCGAGACACCAAGAAATATGACTGGACTTGAACAAAATATAAAAACTTACTTTGGAGTTATTTCAGATGATGACCTTAAATCAATAGTGTCCTTATTCAAATGGACTACGATTAAAAAAGGAGAATATTTTTTAAAAGCCGGAAAACAATGCGATAAATTGAGCTTCATCCAATCTGGAATTTTAAGGGTTTTTATTGAAACAGAAGATAAAGAAGTGACCCAATGGATTTCGACAGCAGGTTTTTTCATTACTGATGTTTCTAGCCTGATTTTTCAAAACCCTGCACGTTTTACAATTCAAGCATTGACTGATACAGAGATGTTGACCATAACAAGAGATGATTATATTAGAATTAATAATTTAATTCCACTTTGGCATCAATTTGAGAAAAACTTTTTAGCCCTTTATTTTGTGATGATGGAGGACCGCATTTTCAGTCACCTTTCAATGACGTCAGAAGAGCGTTATCATCGTTTCTTCGAAAGCAACAAAGAACTCTTTAATCAGGTTCCGCTGCAATACATTGCTTCAATGCTTGGAATGACACCCGAAACATTTAGTAGAATCAGGAAAAAACAACTTTTGTGATTTCTTGATTTTTGTCAAGAGCTAAATAATTGTTTTGTTAGACCTTTGTAACGTAATTCAAAACGAGACAAATGAAATGTCTAACAATTGGTTTAATCACAATTTAAAATTTAACAGCAATGGCAAAAGAAATCAAAACAGAAATTTTAATTAATGCAACACCAGCAAAAATTTGGTCAATTTTAACAAACTTTGATAATTATCCGAATTGGAATCCTTTTATTAAATCAATAAAGGGAGACGTAAAGGTTGGAAATGAAATTATAGCAAGACTTGAACCGCCAAAAGCAAAAGGGATGACTTTTAAACCTAAAGTTCTTGTCTTTGATGCGAACAAAGAGTTTCGTTGGATTGGACATTTGCTTTTTCCAGGACTATTTGATGGAGAGCATAAATTTGAACTAATTGACAATTGAAATGGAACAACAACTTTTAGACAGAGTGAAATATTTAAAGGGATTCTTGTTCCGCTATTTAAAAAAATGTTGGACAATAATACCATTAATGGTTTCAACGAAATGAATAAAAAATTAAAAGAATTGGCAGAACAGAAATCCACACTACCGCTACCAACTAAGCCTTCGTTGGGCATGCAATGCCAAGAATGAAGGCCCTGTTGAACGGAACCTTTGGTAGCGTATCCAGGAGAGGATTCCCTCATCTATTACAACTGCGGTTTTGCAAAATTCCGAAAAAAAATCCTCGCTTCGCTCCATTCTTTTTCGGAACTTCGCAAAGCCGCAGCGCGTTATGGGCAAGGCTAACAGACCGCATACCACGACAGTAAATCCCGACTTTTGAAAAACAACCTTCTCTAATTATTTTCCTCCTGACGAAAACTCGAAAATAAATTTGTGTAGTTAAATGACTTCGTTTATATTTGCAGTCAAATGACTACGGAATGAATTTAAGACGAGATGTATTTCAAGCCATATCCGACCCGACAAGACGGGCAATTCTTCTTTTGCTGACCTCACAGACAATGACTGCGGGAGCAATTGCTTCAAACTTTGACACGGCAAGGCCGACAGTTTCAAAACATCTCCAAATATTGACAGAGTGTGAACTGCTAAAACAAGAGCAAAACGGAAGGAAAGTTTACTATCAGATAAATGCTAACAAAATGAAAGAAGTTGCAGATTTTTTAGAGCCGTTTAGACAATTATGGGATGACAGATTTAATAAATTAGAAACGGTTATGAAAAACTACCAATCAAAAAAGAAAAAGTAATGGAACAAAAAACTAAAATAAAGGCTGACAATGGAAAGCAAGACCTTTTCATTACAAGAGAATTTGACTTACCTGTTGAGTTAATTTTTAAAGCCTACACCGAAAGCGAATTTATTGAGCAATGGATGGGAACAAAGGTTCTTAAACTTGAAAGTAAAAAATACGGTAGTTATCAATTTGAAACTTCCTATAATGGTAATGTAGTTTTTAAGGCAAATGGCACCATTCACGAATTCATTCCAAATCA
>JBJXHA010000002.1:0-26408 GCA_046160275.1 Bacteroidia bacterium
ATTTATCGGGAACTTCTATGGCTTGTCCTTTGGTCGCAGGTTTGTGTGGTTTGATGCTTTCTTTTAATCCTAGCAAATCTCCTGACGACATCGAACTTTGCTTAAAATCTACGGCAGATAACATTTATCCCCTTAATCCCAGTTATCTCGGGCAATTAGGAGCAGGCAGAATCAATGCTTTAGCGGCTTTACAATGTGTAAGCGGTCCACCTGTGGCGCAACTTAGCGCGAATTATTTGCATACTTGCGTGGGGCAAACGGTTCAGTTTAGCGATAATTCTTTTGGCTCACCTACTACTTGGAGTTGGAATTTTGTGGGCGGAACACCTAGCAGTTCAACTTTACAAAATCCGAGTGTTGTGTATAGTGTCAATGGGGTTTATCCTGTTTTTTTGCAAGTTAGCAATGCTTTGGGTACAGACACCTTTTATCATACAACCTATATAGAAGTAGGCGTACCGACTGCCACACTTTCGGGAGGAGGAATTATAAATCCAGGCTATACTGCTTTTTTACAGGTAAATTTTACAGGTTCAGCTCCTTATGGCCTTGTTTATACCGATGGCACAAACAATTATCCGCTTTCAGGTATCACAAGCAATCTGTTGCAAATTCCTGTATCTCCTGCTGCTACAACCACTTACAGTTTAGTAAGTATGACTTCTGCCCAATGTGTAGGCACGGTTTCAGGCACTGGAATAGTCACTATTTCAAATGGTTGCACTTTATCACCCAATTTTCAACAGATTTTTGGCAAGGGGCAACAAGATTACGCCTTGGCAGTTCGGCAAACGAATGATTGCGGTTACGTTGTGGGTGGTTATACTTATAGCTTAGGCGCAGGCTTATTTAATCCTTTTTTGAGTAAATTGGATAATTCGGGCAATGTGTTGTGGATGAAAACCTACGGTGCAGCCACTTATGGCGCTTTTTTTCAAGAGGTTATCCCCGTTTCTAATGGATTTGTAGCAGCAGGTTATTTAGGGGCAAATAACATTGGGCGAGTGTATGTAGTCAAAACAGACATAAATGGCGTGTTACTTTGGTCAAAATGGGCAGAGTTTGTAAGTGGTGGTGGTGCCGTTTTTTCGAATATTAATGAAATTTTAGAATTACCCAATGGCAATATTATTTTAGTAGGACGCGGTGGCGCAGCCAATTTTAACGATACAGGGCAAATTTTAATTGGGCTTGATGGAGCTACAGGCAATGTATTGTGGACAAAAGATTATCAAAATAATAGCTTTGAACAGGCTGCAGGAGTCTCTTTATTGCCCAACGGAAACCTTTTGGTGGTAGGTGCTTCACGCAGTTGGGGCGTTACGGCAGGCTTATTTGATGTAGCCATTTCTACCTTCGATGCCACAACAGGTAATTTCATTTCCAGTAAAAATTATGGACAAAATGCTAATGATTACGGAAATGACCTTGTATTATTAGCTGATGGGAGTTATATCGCAGTAGGACAAACTGAAAGTTACAATGCCTCCGTTTCAGACATATTAGTTAGTAGAATTGGCAATAATGGCACACCGATTTGGGCAAAAACGTTTTCCAGAAATGCAGCAGATTATGGGTTAAAAATTATCAGTGCTTGCAACAATTCCTTTTATATTATCAGTTCAAGTCAAGGCGACACGAGTAATAATGACTTGGTTATCATGCGAATAGATGCAAATGGAAATCAACTCTGGGCAAAAAGTATTGGTGGGCAATTAGATGAACATACCCAAGTGGGCGCAGGAGCAACAGGGGATTGTGGTTGTATTGTTGCTTCGAGTACTTTGAGTTTTGGTGCAGGCGAAAACGATGCTTTTATTGTCAAAACGGATTCTTTAGGCAATTTTGATTGCCATGCAGAGAATGTTATCTTAAGCGAAAAAAACATTACCCTCACTCAAAATAACAGTACCCTAACTTCGGGCGTTACCCCTAGTTTCCCCACTTTTACCATCGTTGAGCAGAACCACGTTCCGCAAATTCCCGATAGCGTTTGTACAGCTTGTGGCGTTCCGATTGCAGAATTTGACATTGTGTATAATGTGATGACCATGGCATTTTTAAATTATTCCATCAATGCGGATTCTGCTTTTTGGGATTTTGGCGATGGCAATACCAGTTCTATGTTTAGCGCGGTGCATCAATACACAGCAACGGGCACTTTTGCCGTAACCATGTATGTATTTAGTGCTTGTGGCACAGATACTTTGGTGAAAAACATTACCTTAACAGGCGCGAATGAGTGCGTGCAGGTGCTACAGCCAGGTCCTATTCGGGGCAAAGATGCAAGCATTTTTTCGAGAGATGATGCCACCAATTCTAATTCAGGAAATGCAGGTATTAACATGGTAGGAACATGGACTTGGAGCGGAAATGTAGGAAGTTTGCGCTCACTTATTGAGTTTGATTTGTCCTATATTTGCCCTAATACACCTTTGTTAGATGCCAAATTAAACGCCTACCACAACGCCATTTGGGGGCAACCTCATTCGGGTAGCAACGGTTGTTTTTTGCAACAAATTACCCAACCTTGGCTTGAAAATTCTGTAACATGGAACAACCAACCTAGCATCAATGCAACAGGGCAAATCATTGTTCCTCAAACAGTGGGTACAAATCATTTGATAGGGCTGAATGTTACGCCTCTTTTTCAATCTTTTATTAACGGTCCAAATTATGGCTTTTTGTGGCGAAATCAAGTAGAACAAACCTATGTGCGTACTTATTTTGCCAGCAGCGATTGGGGGATTCCAGAAGAAAGAATGTCAATTGAGTTAACCTTTGACCCTTTGTATGCTTATTCTGCCGCCTTGCCAACCAATACGCACAGTGTTCAGCTATGTGCAGGCGATAGCGTTCAATTATTTGCCGCAGGTTATCTTACGCCTACCCAAAATTCAGGAGCTTCTCTTGCCAATAAATACAAATGGATTCCAAGCACAGGACTAAGTTGCGATGACTGCCCCACCCCAAAAGCTTCTCCCAACCAAACAACGACCTACCAAGTCATTGTTTATTCTTGCGCCGCTTGTGCCGACATTGACACGGTACAAGTCATTGTAAGTCAAGTAAATATCTTGGAAGAGCATCCAATTTTGTGTAATGGGGATAGCATTACCTTACACGCAGTTATGCCCAATGGAAATGGAGCAGGAATAACTTATTCTTGGTTTCCTACCACAAATTTGACAGGTAGCACTACAAACACACCCACTGTATTTCCTTCACAATCAACCACTTATTATGTTTATGCAACAGACCTTGCCTTAAATTGTCTTTCTGTGGATTCGGTGTATGTGCAGGTTGCATTTCCTCCTGTTTTGCCTAACTTAATTGCCGACACTACCATTTGTTCCCAAGTCAATGCATTTCCAGACTTAGTCCAAATTCCTTTATTATCCAATAATTTCACTCCTATTGGTGGCGATTTTTATCAATGGACTCCCACTAATTTAATTCAAGGAGATGTAAATACACCCAATGTAAGCGCAAACATTAACCTAAGCCAAGATAGCACTTATACGATTTATCTTACAGTGAGTAATTTTGAAGGCTGCATAAATAGGGATAGTATTCAATTCAAAATCAATACCTTATCAATTTCGAGTACGATTACAGATGACATTGATTGTTTTGGCGGAAATGCCTTAGTAAATGTAGCCGTTACAGGCGGAAATTCCCCTTATACGGGAGCAGGCACTAACCTTAGTTATCCTGCAGGAACGCATTATTTTACGGTAACAGATGACGATGGTTGCCAAATAAGAGATACCTTAATAATTACGCAACCTGCTGTTTTACAAGCAACAGCAAGCACGGCTAATATTGTGTGTAATGGGCAAACGGCAACGATTACGGTTTCAGCAACGGGTGGTACTAGCCCCTATTCGGGGACAGGCACTTTTAATCAAGTGGCTGGGACTTATGTTTATACCGTTACCGATGCCAAAGGTTGTACGGATAACACGCCTGCTGTTATTTTGACTGACCCAGATGTCTTAATTGCCTCATTAGTAGCAGATTCCATTCTTTGTTATGGTACAAAAGCAATGGTTACGATTTCGGCAACGGGCGGCATTCCGAATTATACAGGGGTAGGAAATTTTCAAGCAAATGCAGGTTTTCATCAATACGTGGTTACAGATAAAAGAGGCTGTAAAGATTCCATTACGGTAAATTTGGGGCAACCTACAAAATTACAACTTCAACTTACCCCCATTCATGCTTATTGTGATTGGGAAAATGGTGGTGCAAATAGTTCAGTTTCAGGAGGAACGCCCCAATATACGTATTCCTGGGATACAAGCCCTACGCAATTTACGCAAGATGCCATCGGATTAGGCGCGGGAATGTATAAATTATTTGTAACAGATGCCAACGATTGTAAAACGAGCAGAAGTGTTATCCTCAAAAATACGCCCCCTGCAATTGCCGATTTTTCTACGAATCCTAGCAATGCCGAACCCATTTTCCTAAGCAATGCCACGATTCAATTTAAAAACCAATCTATTTATCCTGCGGGGTCGCTTTTTTCTTGGTATTTTGGCGATGGTTACACCACGACCACCTTTCATACCGCGCATACTTACGCAGATACAGGCACTTACACTGTCATTTTGATGGCAGACAATGGCTTTGGCGAGTGTCCTACTTATGATTCTAGCACCTTCATTATCAAGGCAAATGGGAGTATTTTCGTTCCCAATGCCTTCACACCTAATGGTGATGGCATCAATGATTTTTTCCTCATTAAAGGCGAAGGAATTGTGATGATAGAATGTATTTTGTACGATAGATGGGGCAAAGAAATAAAGATATTACGCTCATTATTAGACACTTGGGACGGAAAGCATAAAAACCAAGACGTACCTGAAGGCGCATACACTTATAAATTAACAGCCAAAATGAATGATGGGAAGCAGTTGTTGAGAGGCGGTACTGTTACGATTCTTCGGTAAAAATGATAAGGATATGTATGCTGTACGGGCTGCTTTAACTGCCGCTACAAATTCTATTTAGCATTACATTTTTGCCACTACCAAAGGAGGAAGTTGAGTGTTTACTCTCTTTCTCTTTTGGCATTTTTAGTCCTATGAAGGAGAGGCTGTTGCAGCAATAAACACAGAAATTTCGCCTATTTTTGTAACTTTGCAACTCATCTTTCATTATGAATGTGCGCTTTTTCTACAAAATAACACCATGAAATACAACATATTTTTACTTTTTTCGATTTTTTTTACCTTTTTGGGTTGTTCACAAACTACAAATGAAAATTGCTTGTATAAAGGTGGGCACCTTGATTTTTTGCCTGCCATTAAATGCCCCGAAGATTTTGACGCTTTGGAAGGCTTGCCGCTTGCGCAAAAATATGGAAATGTGAAGGCGATAAAAGTGATTTATGATTTATCAAAGCGTAAATTGTATTATGTTTCGGGCAAAAAATATAAGTTTCATTGGGATTTTTGTCATCAATATTTGCGGGTGTATCATGAAGAAGAAATTTCGCGCTTTTGTGAAATTGAATACTCGAATCACCCTAGCCGCAAGTATATTTTAGGGAATTTGAACCATTATGAAGGTCCCGATATTTATACGTTGGAGTTTTTCTCTGATGATAGAGCCAGCGCAGAATTGGTAACAGTACTCTTTAACAGTGTGCAGAAAACGACTTATTTTGGAAACAAGCTAAAATTATTGCTAAATAGTGCAGAAATTGAGCAAAAAGCCTCGAAATTGAACCTACCTAAATTAGCGATTGATAGTTTGTATGCTTCGCAGTTGTATCAACCTTTAAATAAAGCCATTGCTTATGGCTATTTGCGTAAAGTTTCGGTCAAAGATTTTAAAAATTACTCCTTTTCGAAGCAGGATATTATCCTTACTGATGGTTTACCCAATGATTTTCCGTTGGTACAGGGTATTATTACTACACAATTTCAAACGCCACTTTGCCATATTAATTTGCTTTCTAACAATCGAGGCACGCCCAATGCTGCCATGAAAACCGCTTGGAATGATTCTAGCCTCAATCTTTTAGTAGGAAAATTGGTCTATTATGAAGTAACGGAGGAAAAAATGATTGTGAAACCGACTACCGAAGCTGAAGCAAAAGTAGCTTGGCAACCTTCTAAACTGCGAAAAAGTAGGCAATTAGTTTCTGACACTTCCTATCGTAAACTACTGGATATAAAGGAGTTAAATTATAAAAAAGCTAATCTAGTTGGAACAAAAGCAGCCAATTTTGGGGAATTAGCAAGAGCTTTTTCTTATGCTGGGAAAGAAATTCAAGTGCCAGAAGGTGGTTTTGCCATTCCTTTTTATTTTTATTGGCAGCACCTTCAAAAAAATAAACTTTTACCTCTGATCGACAACGTAATTCAGCAGGCAAAAAACCAAGATGACCGCCAAGTCATTGCAAAATTAATGAAAGAATTGAGAGATACGATTGTGGCTTGTCCCATTGATAAACTGTTATTGGAAAGTGTTCAGAAGAAAATGGCGACAACAGCTTATCAAAGTTTTCGTTTTCGGTCTTCGACTAATGCCGAAGATATTTCAGGATTTAATGGCGCAGGTTTGTACGATTCTAAAACGGGAACGCTCAACAGTAAGGAAAAAAGTGTAGAACACGCAATCAAAAAAGTGTGGGCAAGTGCTTGGAATGTAAGGGCTTTTGAGGAAAGAGCGCATTTTAACATGGAGCAAAAAGGGGTAGCCATGGCGATTTTGTGTCATAGAAGTTTTGGCGATGAGGCTGCAAACGGCGTAGCAATTACGCAACATCTTTACCGAAAAGATTACCCTGCTTACACAATTAACGTGCAGGAAGGAGAAACTTCGGTGGTTTTACCTTCGGATAGCGTAGTTTGCGAGCAATTTGTCCTTAGTTTTTCTTCTTCCGTTACAGGTCGCCCCGATTTGGGGATTGATTATCTTTCTAAATCATCGCTTACCAAAGGAAAAAATGTATTGAGCGAGAAAGAAATTGCACAACTTACAGACGCACTCAAAGGCATTAAGCAACATTTTTACTATGAAACACAATACGGAAGCCGAAATAAAACAGACTTGCACGCCTACGAAAATTATGGCTTAGACATTGAATTTAAGTTAGAAGCCAAAACGCGAAAATTGTATATCAAGCAGGCAAGAATGTATTATCAATAAAAAGAAAAAGAAAAAGAGGGTTTTTAAGCCCTCTTTTTTTATCATCTAAGCATAAGTGAGTAGAAAATGAAGAAGATAATTTACAAATAAATAATTGACTACCAATCATTTAATATCATTCACTATTCATTTTTCACTACCTATTTATTTCGCCTTATTCAATGCTTCTTCAAAGCCGTTGATATGTAAGTAACCTTCGGGCTGTACCTTCACCTCAATATTGTGTTTTTCGGCAAATTCGGCAACCTCTTTTCCTTCCATACTACCTTTAAAGCACAATTCTTTCGACAAATCAATGAGCAGTTGTCTATGCGTGATAAGCAACTCTTTGGTTTCGTTCACCATGCGCACCACCATTTTCTCGACATCATCATCAGTAACAGTTTTGTCCATTCCGTAGGCAAACTCCAACATATAACTTGCTTGAAACTCCTCATCAAAACCATAACGGCGAATGAAATCAATCGTGATAGTAGTAGCAGTTTCGCGGTCATGGCTGCGCCCAATCGAAGCATTTTCTTTGCCAAAAATCATTTCCTCAGCCAAACCTCCCGCCAAGAAAATCTTGATTTTTTTGAGCATAACCTCTTTTGTTTCATGAAGTTGATGCGGGAAAGTAAAACCGCCTGCATAACTGCTCGCCACCTTGCTTTTGAGTTGCAAAGGAGCCATACCAAATAACAACATATAGACAAGGGCATGCCCCGCCTCGTGTACGCTGATATTTGCTGTAACATCTGCCACATTGCTCTCACGAATTTTGTCAATACGCCCAACGTAATGAATTTTAACGGTCTCTTTGCCAATTTTCGCCGTAATTTCAGAAGTATCCGTATTATACCACATTTTGATTTTTTTATTGCCTCCCATCAAAGCGACAAATAAAAATTGCGACAAATTGGTTTCTATAATGTCAGTTACACTCGAAAAAACAGGGCGAACACCTTGCACAGGGAATACACCATTTCGATAAACCAAGTGATTCAAACTCTCGTCAATTTGCAAAGTAATATCAAAACGCGATTTTGTGTCACGAATAATGCGGTTAATTTCTCGCGTAATGAGTTGCTCGAAATTATTTTTTTTCAAACTCGTGTAAATCAAGTGAATGTTCCCAAAACGTGCCACTTGTTCGGGGCGAAATTTACGGGTAAGCGCATCTTTGATATCCACAAGCGTAACTTTTTGCGTATAAGCATGAAAAATATCCGCGTCAATTTCTGCTTCTGAAGTTTGTCTCGCCATGTCAAAGGCTTCATCAAGGTTTCCACTAATGATAATGAGGGTTTTAGAATGGTCTATCGGTTCATAGATTTTCTTCTGTTTTTTCTCCTTCATTATCATATCAAACATATCTTTTTTGGTTAAGTCGCTGATTTCCAATACATCTTTATCTAGCCCCAACATTCTTTTGAAATTTTGCGCTTCCCAAAAACCAATTGTTCCAGCCTCTTCCACCTCTTCTCCTTTTTCTTTACGTTTTTGATTTTCCTTATTTTGGAACAAATAAGAAGTCAAATAGTAATCCAAGTCTTCCTTCTCTTTTTTAGAAAGACGACCATCACTCAACAATTCCCAAAAGTCGGTAAATTTCGTTTGTCCCATCGGTTTACCATCGCCGTCTAGGGTGTTAAAGCGTTGAATTTCATCGAATAAGACAATCGCAGGCTTGCCGTCATTCATATCATTTCTCTCCAAAATAGAAGAAACCGAACTTTGCCAAGTCGTGCTGTCAATGTTACTCAATTCTACCTCTGTAAAGCGGTCTTGGTATTCCAAATACTTTACCATTTTGCGGATAAGGTCAGTTTTACCCACCCCTGTCATGCCCCACAAATTAATAATAATCGGTCTATTCAATACTTCTGGCATCAAATACCAGATTTGAATATAGTTAATTAAGTCATCAATGATGTTGTCAATGCCAATAAATAGGCTTTTTAGCTGAGCCTTCACCTCTTCGAGTTTCTGCTTCTTCGCTGCAATTTCAGTAATGTCAATTTTCATATATAAATTAAAAGTGTGTATTTTATCTATGCCTAATAAAGTGGTTTCTATAAAAAAGTTTAAGGTAAACAGCGTTATTGCAAAAGGTCAGGTCTTAAACGCTTGGTTTTTTCCAAAGATTGCTCATCGCGCCAAGCTAGAATTTTTGCCTCATGCCCTGAAAGTAAGACTTCAGGTACGCCATGTCCCTCAAAATCAGCAGGTCGCGTATAAACAGGCGCATCTAGTAAATTGTCTTGAAACGAGTCAAACAAAGCGGAAGTTTCATCACTCAAAACGCCCGGCAACAAACGCGCAATCGCATCAGTAAGCACTAAGGCAGGCAATTCGCCACCCGAAAGCACATAATCCCCAATCGAAATTTCTTTGGTAATCAATAAATCTCTCGCCCTTTGGTCAATTCCCTTATAATGCCCTGCTAACAGCAACAAATTTTCTTGCATAGACAAAAAATTGGCTGTTTTTTGGTTAAAAGTTTCCCCATCTGGCGTAAGATAAATAACCTCGTCATATTGCCGTTCCATTTTCAGCGCACGAATACAATTCGCAATTGGCTCGACCATCATCACCATTCCCGCGCCACCGCCGTAGGGATAATCATCTAATTGTTTATGTTTATTGTTCGCATATTCCCTCAAATCGTGAATGTGAATTTCTATCAACCCAAAAGCCTGCGCACGTTTCAAAATGCTGTGAGAAAGCGGGCTACTCAATAATTGAGGCACGCACGAAACAATGTCAATTCGCATGATATAAAAGGAAAAAATAAGTGCCAAAAAGTGAAAATCCCGCGAAGTTACAAAATTTCGGACAAAGAAAAAAGGTTTGTACGAAAGTTTTGAGGGAAGGTTGCCCTAGATTTTCCCTATTTTTTCAATTTGCGCTTTGGAGGCAAGTCCGCCTTTCTTACGAATGGCACTCTGTACCATTTTTCCGAGAAGTTGTCGTTTTACATCTGCTTGTTTGCGATGAATATCGAGGTAAAAAGTCTCTTTGTCGGCAATAGACTTATTTTTGCATAGTTCTTCTTCCCAAAAATATAAATGTTCTTTGAGGTCAAAGCCCAAAGCTACACATTGTGGATTAGGCTGAGAAACCCCATCTGAAATTTGTGAAAACCACGCAATCGTCTGGTTATCATAAACTTCTGTTATACAATTATCGAGATAAGTAGTATCTTTTGTTACAAAATAACAAGTTTGCCATTGCTGCAAACAAGTAACGGCTTGTTGAGGCGTAAGCGGATATTTTGGGGTGCGCAAAGTTTGATACAAAATATCGGTTTGTTTGGCTAGTTTTTGTGCCAAATCTATTTTTAATGCCTCCCAACTTGCACGGTCATTGATTTCAAAAATCGGAATTTTCTGGGCTTCGTTGGTTGTCGTCAAATCAGAAAGGTAAGTTTCTCGCCACTGAAAGTATTGATAAAGAACATTGTAGCTCATCTGAATACATTCTCTATGTGGCTGCAAATAACCTTTGGGTGTTAGCTCAAACCAATCCAAAATACGTTCATTTCCATATATTTCGGCAAAGCATTTTTCAAAAAAACTGCGGTCATTGGTTGCGGCATAGCAAACTTCCCAACGATTCAAACACCTGATTATCAGCTTTCTCTCTTTGCTTATTCGCGCATCTTCGTACCCTTCATTGGTTTCCGCTACATAGGCTGCAATTGCATTTTGGCGAATTTCTGCCTTTGCTTTTTCCAAATCCTCCCCTAACTCCCGCGCCATGCGTGTTAAGTCGTTTTCTAAGTTTATTCGCCCACCTTTAGCCCAAGAAACCACTTCTACTTCTGCCAAATCGTTGAGTTCAAACCAATTTAATATTTGATTTCCTTTGACTTCTTCCCACATTAGGCGCAATAATTTTTCATTTTCGGTCAATATGTAGCAGGTTTTTACCACATCAATCAGCCGAAGCATCGCTTCTTGCTGCTTTTTGAGAGAAATTTCTGCCTTAATTTTGTCATATTTTTGCACCAAAAACGGATATAAAATATCAGATATCAAGGCTTTATCATAGCCTAAACGCATTTCTATTTCTTCTATTCGCGCCAAAGCCCCAATGCCATGCCTAAAATTACTCAACTCCCAATCTTCCTCTATTCGAATCCATTGTAATTTGCCGCAACCCACCCATTCTTGCAAAGGCAAATATAAAAAAGCGGTATTATCGTCAAAAATATCAAAAATAGACTGCATTTCATCAATACAAACCTTCACTCGCTCGGCATCAACCTCCTTAGTATTGTCAATAATGTAATCTGCGTTATGTTCATCATAAACTTCTAGCCATTTTTGGTGCAATTCCTGTGCTACCCATTGAATATTTCTCTCGCCCGTATTATGTTGATGAATGTCACCCCTATCCAACTTTTTATAACGATTGGTGTACTGCACAAGGTGTTTCATGCGTGTATTTTGCCCTTGAAGTGCCTCTTTTACCACCTTATCTGCCCCTTCGCGCTTAAAATAAGCAACAAGCAAACATTCATACAACTGCGCCGATTCCGCTTCCACATAATTTTTAATCCCCAAACAATATTGATAAGCAGAAATATAATTTCCCACTGCAATATCATCTTGGCAGCGCATCATCAACAATTTAAAATGTTGCTGTTTTTCGGCATCTTTGGCAATGGCATCAGGTATTTTGATTTTATTAACCAAATAATCTACTTCAGGGGTAATCGGTTTTTCTGTATCTATTTCCAAATAATTTGCCACCCACAAACGATGCTCCTCATCAATCGCCAAATCTGCATCGGCAAGGTTTTCCACAAAATCAAACAACTGATAGGTAATTTGGCTTTTCCGCAAGTTAATTTGCTCCTCCTGCAACTGATGTTTCCTCATATCTTTCTGCAACACACGATACGGTTTCTCCATAGATAACAACTTATTAATCAAGTCAATATCTTTCAGGTTTTCGTTTAAAAAACGAAAAACCATCTCCAACTCATAATGCTTTATCAAGGCGCGGAGCTTCTCTTTGATAACTTCGGCGGTCATAATTTGTGTATTTAGGTTAGCGGCTAATGTTGTGAGTGGTTAGTTCACATCTGCAAATATACAAAAAAACAAATGACTACAAAATATAGATGAAAATTATGCGCAAAAAAAGGAACGAAAAGATGAAAAGTCTGGATTTCGTTATGGATTAATTGATTTTTAGTGGGAGATTACTCGACACTAAAATATCAAGTAGGGCTTTATTTACTAACCTTCACTTTCTCATTTAACACCTTAAAATCGGGTTTTCCTTTGCTTTGTTTGAGGTGTTCTACAAGCGCTAAGGCTCTGCGAATGCGCCCGTCAGTAGTTTTGGGGACTCCTACCCAATACAAGAGGGAGCGTTGTTTGCCCATCGTCAATGCGTGAAAAGATTGGCTACCCTCATCGTCCATTTTGAACAATTCGGCTAGTTCTTCGGGCATGGGCAAACCGTATTCGCTTTCATCGGCAACAAGGCAAACCTGAAGGCTATCGCCGAGTGTTATTCCGAGTTTATTGCGTATGGTTTTATTTACATTGATAAAATATTCGCCTTCGCCTTTGGGCATCAAGCCGCATTGATAGGTTTGCGAATGGTTGAGTGTGCAAACGACCCGCTTTTCGTTTCTTTCAATAAAATATTGTGCAACTGCCTGTGGCACAACAAAATGATAAGACCAAACGGCAGAGTCTAACTCTTCGAGTATGGTAGTAAATTCCTTTTTTTCTATCATTATTTTATCGCTTAATAAGTATTCGGCAATAATTAGTTCATATCAATACTTTACACAAGTCATTGATAATAAGCAAATTAAAACAACTCTCCATTATCAATTCTTAATTATCCATTACTTAACATTCCATTATCGGCAAAAGAATAATAAGCTTTTGACGAAACAATCACATGGTCCAAAACGGCAATGTCGAAAAGTTTAGCACCTTCTACCAGTTTTTGGGTAATGGCTTTATCTGCTTCGCTAGGCTGTAAATTTCCCGAAGGATGATTGTGAGAAACGATAATTCCCGAAGCCAAACATTTAATTGCCGCTTGAAACACCACACGCACGTCTATTACCGTAGAGCTAATGCCGCCAATTGAAATCATTTTTTCTTCTTTAATGGCATTTTTTCTATCCAAAAACAGGACATAAAACTTTTCCTGCTCCGAATCGCCAATTTTATTCATCAAATAATGTGCTGCAAGTTCAGAACTGGTAATTTGCGTTTCAAAAAGTTGTTCTTTTGCCTTTCTACGCCCTAATTCGAAGGCTGCCATTAAGGTAACGGCTTTGGCTGTACCAATTCCTTTGATAGTTGTAAGCGTTTGCGTATCAGCGCGTGCTAGTTTTTCGATTGAGCCAATTTCCTGCACCATTTTTCGGGCGAGGTCTAGCGCAGAACATTCTTTAGAGCCTGTTGCCAATAAAATAGCGATGAGTTCGGCATCTGTGAGCGCGTCCATGCCTTTTGCTAACATCTTCTCACGTGGGCGGTCTTCTACTGCCCATTCCTTAATTGATTTGAAAGTGTATTCCATTTTCCTTTGTATTGAATGATGTTACAAAGGTAGGGCGGGTTTTGTCTCAAAAAATGGAAAAAAATAGTCGAAAAGTAACGTAAATTTGCTTATTTTCCCTCGTGACAATCTTCCCCACAATGCGCTTTTTCAACTTGAAGTGTAATGTGAGAAATGCCAAATTGAGCGAGGAGTTCGGCATTTACTTGGCGATTGGGAAAATTTTCGAGGTTACAAGACACGGTAAGATGGGCAGTAAGGGCAATTTCTGTCGTACTAATGCCCCATATATGTAGGTCATGCACGCCCTCGACATTAGGTAGAGCAGCTAAAAAGTCATACACTTTTGTATAAGAAATGGTAGGAGGAACGGCATCAAGGGCGAAACGCATCGCTTTTTTGAGGAGTTTAAAGGCATTATACAACATAACAATGGCAATAATCACTGCCACAATGCCATCTATCGGCATCCAATCTGTGAGCCAAATGAGTCCGCCTCCAATCACAACGCCTACTGAAACAATGGCATCAAGCAAGGAATGATAGTAGGCATTTTGCAAATTAAGGTCATCTTTTTCATTGGAATAAAATAAGTAAATGGTCAATAAATTGATTAAAACACCTACCAAAGACACCCAAAAAACGGTTGCACCTTCCACAATTTCATGTTCATGTAGGTGTTCAAAACTGCTATGTAATAAGAAAAAAATGGTTAAAAATAGTATGCCTACATTTAATACCGCAAAAATAATGTTGGCTTTTCGAAAGCCGTAGGTAAGATGTCGGTAATGCTTGTGTGAGGCAAAATACGTACCTACCCAAGCCAATATAATGCTCAACACATCGGCAAAATGATGCCCCGCCTCCGCTAAGAGCGAGGAGGAGTTAGCACTGATACTAAATTTTACTTCCACAATCGTATAAATTACATTCAGTAAAATACCGAGTGCAAAGGTGCGATTATGGGTATGAACAGTAGCATGGTCGTGGTCGTGATGGTGAAAACTCATAAAATTAGCTGTGGTTTGCGCAATTCTGCCCGCAAGGTTCTTTTTCTACTTGGATGGTGATATGCTGAATATTATGATGTTCTTTGAGATATTTTGTAATAGAAGATAAAAAAGCCTCCTCATATTGCGTATTAGGCATGACGAGATGAACAGTTAAAGCAGTTTCAGTCGTACTAATGCCCCATATATGCAAATCATGGACTTCGGTAACGCCTTTTTGTTGTGCCAACCAAGCCGCAATTTCCGCTAAAGAAATATGACTTGGCGTTGCATCTAACGCGTACTCAATCACTTGGCGAATGAGGAAGCGACAATGATACAAAATAAATAAGGCAATTGCAATGGAAATATACGCATCTAAAAAGTACCAATCGGTATAGCGCATCAACACGCCCACTAACACTACGCCCAAAGAAATCAGTGCATCTGCAAAGAAATGCGCGTAAATGCTCTTGAGGTTCAGGTCTTCGTTTTCGTGGTGATGAGGATGTTCGTGCGCATGATGATGATGCCCATGTCCCGAACTGTGAAACAACCAAGCTGTAAAACCATTAACAAAGACCCCGACACTCGCCACAATAATCACCCAATTTCCTTTGATTTCGCTCACATCTGTCCATAAATATTTGACACTCTCGTTAATAATTTCCCCTATTGCCCAAATCAGCAACAGCATATTTAAAAAAGTAATCAAAATATTAGCTTTGCGTAAGCCGTAGGTGTAATTTTCAGCCGTCTTTTTTTGTGCAAAATAAATCCCTAACCACGAAAAAGCCAAAGCCAGCAAATCACTGACATTGTGCATGGCATCGGCAAACAAGGCATTTGAATTGGCGTAACTTTCGAGGGAAAAAATCAACTCTGCTATAATAAATAGCGCATTTAACACAATCCCAAGCATGAATTTTCCATTCAAATTTTGAGAAGGTGGCGTATGCGTGTGATGACAATTTTCCGTATGATGATGCGACATATTTATTTTCGCTAAAAAAGGGGCTTAGTAATATTAACAAAAGAAGTTAGCAATTTCAAAAACATATTTACCTGGTAGTCAAGGTTTTATTTCTGATAACTGTTCATTGTTCGCTGATGTCTATTTAAACCTACGTTTCATTTCTGTTTTCAACAGTTTCAATTCCCTTCCTGCTTCTCCTTTAATGGCAGTATTTTCTTGCGCTCGGCGCATCAAGTAAGGCATAACCGCTTTTACGGGACCATAAGGCAAATATTTGGCTACATTATACTGTTCATGCGCTAAATTAAAGGAAATATGGTCAGACATTCCGAAAAGTTGTGCAAATAAAATATGGGCATGATTTGCGGGTAATTTCTTTTGCTGCATCAATTCGGTTAAATACATGGCACTTCTTTCGTTGTGAGAACCTGCACAAATTGCCACCGTTTCAATGTGTTCTGCGCATAATTTTAATGCCGCATCATAATCTTTATCCGTAGCTGCTTTGTTCGGTTGAATGGGGGTGGCATAGCCTAATTTTTCTGCACGTGCATTTTCCTTTTCCATGTATGCACCTCTCACCAATTTCACCCCCAAAAAGTAGCCTTTTTCCTTGCTGCGTTGAATTAATCCCTCCAAATAAGCTAACCTATCGTGGCGATACAATTGAACAGTCGTATAAACCAAAGGTCGTTTTTGGTTGTATTTTTCCATCATTTCCTCCGCCAAGGCATCAATCGCAGCTTGAATCCAACTTTCTTCTGCATCTATAAAAACAGGCGTATCATTGTCCAAAGCGGCTTGACAAATATTGGTTAATCGCGTTTTTACACGCGCAAAAGCCTGCTGCTCTTCTTCCGAAATCGCCCCTAGCCTACTCATTTTGTCTAGCAAATCAAACTCCCCTAAACCTGTTAATTTACACGCCGTAAATGCTACCGCTTCTTGCTGCCCACCATGCACCAAAGTTTGCACAATTTCCTGCATCGTTTCATCAAAGCCCTTTTCCGACTTCTCCCCTTCCACCGAATAATCCAAAATGGTTTTTACGCCAAAACGATACAAAGCATCGGAACTTTTCACAGTACCTTCAATCGAAACGCCGCCACAAAACTGCTGAAACAAAGTGTTCTTAACGATTCCCTGCACAGGCAAATTCCATTCAAACGCCCAACTCATCAAACGAGGACCTACATCTGCAAGCACAGGCAGGCTAATCATTGTGAAGAGGTAATAAGATTTGCGCAATTCGGCATTGCTTTTCGCTTGAAAGGCGAGTTCTGTATTTTGAAAGTCTAACATGAGCAGCTTCTGAGTAAAAAATGAAATTTTGGTGGGCAAAGGTAAGAAAAATATGGGGGAGCTACAAATGTAGGATTAGCTCCAGAAAATGGCAAATTTATCCTTTTTTATCATACATTTTCAACCCTGTCTGCAAACGTAGCATCATTTCAGCGATTCTATTGGCTTTGGTTTCTTCGGTTTTTGCTTCGTAAATCCAGTTAAGGTAGGCAAATTGTTCGCCTTCGGTAAAATGCAGGAAAGTTTGGTAAAGAGCAGGTGCTTCATTTTTAAAGCATTGCACTATTTCTTCGGGAATTTGGCGAGGTGTTTCATCGGCATATAAAACGATGTAAACGCTATCCCCTGCTTCCTTCCCAATTTTTTTGCGAAGGGCGGCTTTTATCGGCAAAAACAACTTGCCATTTCCCATCGGCATCAATTTATAATGTTCAAGTGGAAAATCATCTACTGAACCGCGTACTTTTACCCAGCCAAAAGGATTGTTTTTGTTTTGTGCAATGCTCGGAATTTCAGCATAGGTCCAGCCGCCTTTTCCCGAAAATTTTTGCAACAAGAAATCACCCTCCGCTAAGCGGTTTTCGTCTTTTTTCATCGCTATGAATAAAAAAACAGTTATCAGTAAACAAGCAACTGTTTATTGATAACTGCCTAATTTCCTCCAAACCACCAAAGAGGGCTTAGAATTAACAACCTGAATATAAACAAGTTAACTATTTTTCAACTATCACCTATTCCCTATCAACTATAAATCCTATCTATAAAAGATTGGTAATTTTTGAGGATAATGCGGCGTTTGAGTTTCATGGTTGGGGTAAGTTCGCCACCATCTACCGTCCAGTCATTAGGCATTAATTCAAAACGCTTAATTTGTTCCCAATTTCCAAACTCTTTGTTAAACTCATTTACAATTTCCTTAAACTTCGCTTGTATTTGAGGATGATTCAACGATTTTTCGCGGTCATTGTTATCCCAAGGAATGTTATTGTCTTTACACCAATCCATCAAATAAGGGAAAGAAGGAACGATTAAAGCTCCAGGGAATTTTTGATGCTCGCCCACCACCATCATTTGCTCAATAAAGAAAGACTCTTTGAATTTCGTTTCCAAAGGAAGTGGTGCAATGTATTTTCCACCCGAAGTTTTGAACAATTCTTTGATACGGTCAGTGATTTTCAAGAATTTATTGTCTATCATCATCCCCACATCGCCCGTATGCAGCCATCCATCTTTGTCAATGGTTTGTGCGGTAGCTTCTTCATTTTTATAATAACCCAGCATCACATTTGGACCTTTTACCAAAATTTCGCCATTATTTTCGTCAATTTTTACGGTAACTCCTGGAATGACAGGACCTACAGTACCTTCCATAATACCACCAGGCGTAAATTGATTAAAAGAAACAACAGGAGAAGTTTCCGTTTGCCCATAGCCTTCACGCATCCATAATCCTGTGGCATTGAAGAACTTACATAATTTTGCAGGCAAAGCAGAAGCACCTGTTACGATCCCAATTACGCGCCCCCCTAAGCGGTCTAACACTTTAGAAAAAACTAATTTACGCGCAATTTTAAGCTGCTGATTGTACCACCAACCTTGGTCTTTGTCAATTTCATATCTACCTGCCAAATCGACCGCCCAAAAGAAAATTTTCTTTTTCAAGCCTTTTTGCTCGCTACCATTAGAAATTACACGCTCATATAATTTTTCTATCACACGCGGAACGGCAGAGAAGAAATGTGGGCGAACTTCGGGCAGATAATCGCGCAGTTGTTCGACATTATCGCAGAAATAGGTAGAAACTCCAGTATAAACATATACATACAACACCACCCTTTCGAAAATATGGCAAAGTGGTAAGAAGCTGATAGAATCGTAAGTGTGATGAAGCGGCAAAAGCCCAACCACCGTCATAATATTGCTTATGATGTTGTTATGGGAAAGCATTACGCCTTTGGGATTGCCTGTTGTGCCTGAAGTATAAATAATGGTTGCCAATTCCGCTGGATTAACGGCAGATTTACGTGCCTCCACTTCTTCTTGTCCAATCCCCTCGCCCGCTTTCAAACATTCTGTCCAATTTTTACAGCCTGCGATTTCATCAAAAGAATAAATTTCAACTAATGAAGGCGATTTTGCTTTAGCGGCTAATGCTCTGTCATAAATGGCTTTGTCTGAAACGAAGATATATTTTAATCCCGCATGGTTAAAAATATACTCATACTCAGAAGCACTAATCGTAGGATACAAAGGCACACAAATTGCGCCCGTTTGCATAATGCCATTATCCACAAAGTTCCATTCAGGGCGGTTGGCAGAAATAACTCCAATCATATCACCGGGCTGAACACCTAAGCCTATCAAGCCTCTGCTCACTCGGTTATACATATCAATACACTCATCGGTGGAGTAAGTCTTCCACTTCCCTGCACTTTTTCCTGCCACAGTTACTTGTTGTGGGTAATGTGCTTTTTGATGATGGATAAAATCAAATAATCTTGTAGGTTGCATATTTTAAATGATAAGCAAATGGTAAGCGAAAGCTCTTATGAATTGTTTATATTTTAGGTTCGCAATATGAAATATTTTTATGAAATCGCCAAACATTTTTTTCCTAAAAAGATATTTTCTTTCAAGTATTAACCCACGTTTTATTGCTCCTCTTTTCAAAATCAACAAGAAATCCCCTTAGCAGTAAGCCATTTATCGGGTTTGTATTTACTGAATATTGAAACAGAAAACGGAATTTTTGTAACAAAAATAGCAATAGAATAAATGGAACTAAGGATAGTGGTAGTGGCAAAAATGTAATATTCCCTCTTTTCTGCACGTTCTATTTTCTTTCGACTTTTACCAATCCAAACCTTGTTGCTAAATACAAATTCCCTTGCTCATCAAAACGCAAGTAAATATACATCAAAAATAACACCTCACAAAATTATTTTATCCCATTATCACTTTGAGGAAAATCCACTTGACATCTCTCTCTGCCCAAAGTTGATATTTATTACTCATCCATTCTATTGCCCTTTCTTTATCTACTTACAAGTATTTTAACCTAATAAATACACTTGCCTTTAAAATTTATCGAAAAGTTATTTTTCCCTTTCTGTATTTTTTTCTAACTTTGTACTTCAAACTAACCTAAAAAGGGGAATCTCTTAGCATTCGAAACGCTTAAAGAGTTCCAAACATTAAGATATTTCCCTTCTTTTCACTTAAATAACCATGTCAAAAAAAGCATTTTTAACGCTGTGCAGCGTGTTTTTTGGCTTATCTCTATTTGCCCAACATTTTGGCATAAGTGATGATTCCTTGTACCTTATTCGAAAAAATAAGCAATTTGGCTTTATAGATTATCGAGGAAACGAAATTATCAAGCCTCAATACGCCTTTGCCACCGCCTTCGCCAATTCCAGAGCTTTGGTTTTGCATCAGGGAGAGCATATTTATATTAATGCACAAGGAGAGCCTGTTATTCCTACAAAGCAGTATGTTATGCCCTTTTCTTACGGGCTACGCCCTCAACAAGTAGAAAATGCTTGGGGCTTTGGTGACACCAATTACCGCCTACCCATTCCTTTTCAATTTCAAGAAGTAGGACATTTTCGAGAAGGATTTGCTTGGGTAAAAAAGGAAAATGTTTACGGCTTTATTGATACAGAAGGGCGTTATACGGTTATGCCTCAATATGAGAAAGCACGTAATTACCAGGAAGGGCGAGCTGCGGTTATGATGGCAGTTTCTCTTCCCAAAACGAAATCGCAACCTGTTGTCGTTGCCATGAAAAGAGGTTTTCATCAAGAATTTCTTATTCGTGAACGTATTCGAAGAGATACGGTTGCCAAAGATAGTCTCGTACTTATTCGTGTATTCAAACCCAATCCTAAAAAATCAACACTAGGCATGGAAGGATTTGATACCCTCACAGAATATATCAAAATGCCTATCAAGCATATCACTTTTCATGTGGAACGTGATACCCTGCCCAATCTCTCGGAAATGCCCCCAACAGAAATAGAAAATACCACAGAAAAAGTGTGGAAATGGGGTTTTATAGATAAAAATGGGGCAATAGCGATTCCTGCCTTGTATAATGAAGTGGGGAATTTTCGTTTCGGAATGGCTTATGCTACCGAAAATGGGAAATATGGCTATTTAGACAAAAAAGGGAAATGGAAAATAGAACCAACCTTTGACAGTGCAGACGATTTCCAAACAAATGGCATGGCAAAAATCATCAAAAATGGCAAAACTTTTTTCATTGACACCTTGGGCAATGCTTTATTTAGTATTCCAATTGCGAATGTGAGGGTTACGACTTTTAAAAATGGATTTGCCAAAATTACTGCTGAGGATAGATTTGGTTTTATCAATGAAAAAGGCAAAATCATCACGCCCATTTCTTTTGATGTAGCCTACGATTTTGAGCCTTCGGGCATTGCGGTAGTGGCGAATGCGGGAAATTATGGGCTAATTGACACCAATGGTCACTACCTTTTGCCGCTTATGTATGACGATATAGGTGAGTTTCATCATGGTTTTGCTAAAATTAGGAAAAATCAAAAAATTGGTTTTATCAATACGCAAGGCAAAATAGTAATTCCCCTAGCCTACGAAAATGCTTCTGATTTTAATAAGGAAAAATTTGCCATGATTTCCATTAAGCGAAATGTCTATAAAATAGATACCCTTGGCAATTCTTTGGCGCGGTTGATTAGTTGGAAAAATTTGAGCCATGAGAAATGGGAAATAGAAGAAGAAAGCGACAAAGAACTCAAAAAATTGCCCCTCGAAATTGGCTATGAAGATGAGTTTGCTTCTGTTACCGCCTTTTCAGAAGGCTTTGCCGTTGTGCCAATTAATGGAAAAGCAGGCTTTATTGATAATCGTGGCATTGTAGTTATTCCTCCTATTTTTGAGGAAGCGCAATCTTTTTCAGAAGAACTCGCCCCTGTTCGCATTGGTGATAAATGGGGATATATTGATTATCAGGGAGAAAGAGTGATTCAACCTAATTATCTGTATGCCATGAAATTTAAAGATGGCATTGCAAAAGTCTATCTTGACTTTGACCATGCTATCTATATTGACAAAACAGGCAAGGAGATAAAAGCATCTAAAGTAAATCCTATCCTTAAACAAGTTCCCGATGATTTTTGGAAAACGGGAAAAACAGTTTCCGACAGAGCCATTTTCTTTGACAAAGGCTCCCAAAGATACGGCTACAAAGATGGACAAGGCAAAACGGTCATCAAGGCGGATTTTGATAATGCCTGCGATTTTTCCAATGGTCGCGCTTTGATTGAAATGGAAGGGCTTTGGTTTTATATTAATAAAAATGGCGAAGCCGTTTGGCAGGAGTTGGAGTAAGTATCAGTAGGACTACCAGAGAATAATATGCAGCAAAAAACACTCGTTAACAGACAAAAAGTACATGGCACCATTCAAGCCTTGTCTATGCGCATCGAAGATCGCTTTCCCGAAAGTGGCTTGGGGCGCGTTTGCAAGGCTTTATTGGAAATTTCAGAAGATACTTTGCAAACGATAGAATGGATAGAAAAACCTAATTACTGGGCGCGGGGCTTCTTTTATGCTTTTATTAGTTTGGTGCTTATCGCTTTGATTGCCTCTATCTCCCGATTAAAACTCAATCTCAAAAGCATTGCTATCTCCGACTCTATTCAATTAATTGAGGCGGCAACCAGCGAAATTGTGCTGCTCAGTGCTGGCATTTTTTTCTTATATAGCTATGAACGCCGCACAAAACGCAACAAAATCATCAGCTCTATCAATCAATTACGCGCTATTACCCATCTTATTGATATGCACCAGTTAACCAAAGACCCTTATATTTACCAAAACCTCGAACAACACAAAAATACTGCCTATTCCCCAAAAAGAGAGATGACTCCTTTGGAGCTCAACCGCTATTTAGATTACTGCTCCGAAATGCTTTCTTTGACCAGTAAACTCGGTTTTCTTTATGTTCAAGGCTTTGAAGATGAAGTTTGCATTAGCCTAGTCAATGATTTGGAGAATTTATCTGTTTCTCTCTCTCGTAAAATTTGGCAAAAAATCATGCTCCTTCGATAACAGCACTTATTCTTACCAACGCTTCCTTCTTTTTTTTCGTTCTGTATTTCGCAGGCGGTTATACTTTCTTCTTTTGTTTTCGGCAAAGCGTCAACGCTCATGCAAAAAACAAACTTCAGTCTATTTTGATACGCCTCTTCCCCAAGTCCGAAACCAACAAATTCCCTTGCAAGAGGGTGAAAATATTTGTTGTTTTGCGAAAAGTTTTTTCATTAACATAAACGTTGTCGGTAGGCTTTGCCATACCAACAACGGCTGCAAAAAAACAAAAGCATTTGCTTCCTTTGTCATTCATCTTTCAATTACTATAATTTTATGCTAAAAAATGTATGCTTGGGCTGCTTCATAGCCTTATCCAGTTTTTCTTTTCATGCTTCACAAGCTCAATCCCTTAACCTAAATTGGGAAAATCGTTACAATGGACAAGGTGATAGTACGAGTAGATATACCTGCTCGGCTATGGCAAGTGATGGAAACATTGTCTTAGGCGGTTATACTACCATCAGTACGAACAAAAGAGATATGTTAGTTTCAAAAGTTACCCCACAAGGCATTTTAGTCTGGTCTTACGTTTACAATGGCATAGGAGATGGCGATGATGAGGCTGCAGATATTACAACTGATGGTTCAGGAAATATTTATGTAGCTGCAACGATTGACAATGATACTTTAGGTGATGACATTGTGGCTTTTAAATTTGATACAAACGGAAATCCACTTTGGGCAACTTTTCATGCTCCTACTATGAACCAAAATGACGATGCGGTTGCTATTGCACTGGACGCTTCGGGAAATATATTTATTGCAGGTACAAGTGATGGCAATGTAAGCCCTACCGCAGATAATCTGGATTTTGTTACGATTAAATATAGTAACGCAGGGGCGGAATTGTGGAATAAACGCATGAATGGACTTGCAAATGCAGACGATGAAGCAACAAAACTTACCTTAGATGCCGCAGGAAATGTTATCACCGTTGGTTTAAGCGATAATGGAAATGATGATGATTATGTTTCGATTAAGTATGATACGAATGGTACACTTCTTTGGAAAAGAGTCATTGATAATGGGGATAATGACCGCCCAACTGATGTAAAAACCGATGCAAATAACAATGTATATGTTACAGGGCGTTCTACCTTTAGTGATTATGATTATTATACCATTAAATATAATTCGGCAGGCGTAGTTGTTTGGGATAATACTTTTGATGATGGTGGAGATGACAGAGCTACGCATTTATTCGTAAATTCCGCAGGAGAAGTATTTGTGGTGGGTAGAAGTTTTAATGCAGTACAAGATGATAATGTCGTGGTACAAAAAATTAATGCAACGGGTATAACAGCCTGGACTACAACTCCTTATAATGGCACAGCAAACAAAGCAGACCAACCTTTTGGTATGCGACTAGATGCAAATGGTAATATTTATATAGGTATCAATTCGGTAAAAAATGTGGTAGGAACAACTAATATAAAAGTAATTAACCTTGTGAAATATACTAGCACAGGTGCATTAAGTTGGCAGCAAAGTTATAACCCAACTACCAATAGTAACGAAGGAAGTACCCTTACTTGGCATGAAGCAGGAAATGCGATTTATTGGGGCGGCTATACCGAAAGTTCAAATGCACAACGTTCAGCCATTGTGCGTAGCCTTGATAATGCAGGTATTTTTAAAGCGCAACAACTATTCTCTAGTGATGGTGAATATAGCGACAATGTAAGAAGCATCGTAAAAGATAATAATGGGAACATTTATTGGGCGGGTTACAGCACTGTAAAAGGAATGTACCGTAACTTTACAGTAGGAAAAATAAGCCCTGCGGGAGCTACTTTATGGGTAAAAACCTTAGATGGCACTTCTAGCAGCGATGATGAAGCCGTAGGACTTGCCATTGACCCTAGTGGAAACATTTTGGCAGGTGGCACAGTAAAAAACCCAAATTCTAGTACTTCTAACGATTATTTCATTGCAAAATTTAACCCTACTACGGGAGATACCCTTTTTACAAGAAAATATAATTTCACTACTAATCGTTCAGACAGGGCTACTGCTTTTGCTTCTGACCCTAATGGTAATTTTTACTTAACAGGTCGTACCAATAACAGTACTAATTTAATAGATAACTGGGATTGGCTAACCGTAAAATGGAATAATAATGGTCTTTTTCAATGGGCAAAAACCTATTCTTCGGTAGGTACAGAAAAAGATGAACCTAATGACATTCAAGTGAGTAACACAGGAGAAGTATATGTAGGGGGAAGCATTAACAATAGTCCTGGCTATGAAAACATTACAGCTCTTTTCCTTATCAAATATGATGCTTTGGGTACACAGGCTTGGACAAAAACATATACTACCGTAGTAGAAGGAAAGGAAGAAATCACCGATTTGTATTGGAATGCCAATAACAATCATATTTATTATACGGGAACAGTTTTGACTGCTACCAATTCAGAAGATGTAATTACAGGGGAATTAGATGCAAGTGGAACAAGCATTTGGGAAACGGTAGAACCTAATTTCGGCATTGATTTTGGAAATCGTTTGGCTGTGGACAAATTAAACAACGTCTATATTTCTGCTACTACTTTGGCAAATAGTGCCACTTATCAATCTGATGTAATGATGATTAAATATGATAATGCAGGGACTCAGCTTTGGAAAAAAATGTATGATAGTAATTCATTAGCAGACGATGTAGCTGATGATATGATGATTGATGCAAACTTAAATATGTATGTTACAGGGCATAGTGAGATTGTAAATGATGGCACTACCGACCTTTTTGTTTTGGTATATGATGGAAATGGAAACCAGAAAGTGGTAAAAACATATAATGGTTCAGCTGATGGCGAAGATAATCCTTCTACTATTCTTTTAAATAGTGGTACAAATGAGGTTTATGTAGGGGGGGGCTCTTTTGGTGCTGGCAACGCACAACGCGATGGCATTGTATTAAAATATACTTATGACCCAACGATTGATATTACCTCTCCAATTGCTGCTGTGCAGCACCTTGTGTACCCTAATCCTATGCAAGAAAAAGTAGTGATAGAAATAGCAAATACAAATGAATATCAAATTCAATGGGTTGATGTCATCGGCAAACAAGCAGATGTTCCTTTTACTACAACGAATAATGCTTTTATTTTCAACACATCTTCTCTTTCAGAAGGAATTTATTTCTACCAAATTATAAATGAAGGTAAATATGTAGGAATGGGGAAGGTAATAAAATAGTAAGTTTGTTGATAAACCTAGCAAGATTCAGGAAAAATCTTGCTAGGTTTTGTTTTTAAAAAAGACGTAACTGTAAAGACCTAGTAAGGTGCAGGAAACACCTTACTAGG
>JBJXHA010000003.1:0-3274 GCA_046160275.1 Bacteroidia bacterium
TGTTGGTAGCCCAACCAATACTTTTGTCTTGACTATCAAAAATGTGGGAGGACCTACTGCGGCGGGTTTTACAGACGTAAATGTATTAGACATTTGGGAAACGCCTTGTTTTGAGTTTGCTAGTTATCAAGTGATTAACTCCACAGTTAGCCCTGCTCCTACGATTAGCCAAAACGGAAATTCTTTGGAGGTATTTCTTGCCAACCTTTCACCAGGAGAGGAAGTGCAAATTCAAGTAACCATGAATCGGTTCTATGAAGACTGCGCAAATTGTGAGAACACGCTTAAGGTAGAAAGCTTTGTGGGGTACGACATTAATCCTAATAATAACAGTGCTACTGCGACTGATTTAGCCGAGCCTACTTCCTACGATTTTGTATTTAACAATCCCCATAGCGATGTAGTAAGCAATGCGCAAACACTTTCTGGTACTATCTTTATTGGCGATTTTACCACTTTTATTGCTGATGGCAGCAGTGCTACTTCGGTGCTTACCATCCAAAATGCAGACATAACCTTAGGCGAAGGAGCTATTCTTACCATGAAACCGGGTACTTCTCTGACTCTAAGCAACTGTGTTTTACATGGTTGCGATAAAATGTGGGATAGAATACTTGTACCTTATGGCTCCACACTTTTGGCGGAAAATTGTACGATTCAAGATGCGCAATATGCCGTTTATCCTTTAACTTCTACTAACATCTATCCTAGTGCAGTCGTTACGCTGCAAAACAACACTTTCCAAAATAACCTCATTTCGGTATTTTCGGATGTGGCTTTTGGGGATTTCCCTGTTTTTACCAACTGGGCAGCCAACACCTTTGAAGGCACAGGTACGCTACTTCCTCCTTTTACAGGGCAAACCACACATCAAAACAATGAAGATGCACCGTATGCGGGCATTGAATTAAGAGGAGGGCAGTATTTCTTCAAAGGGCAGTTTTTTCAAAGAATGATAAATGGCATTGTTTCAGAGGCTACACAGTTAGAAGTTTTTAATTGCCGCTTTGTTAATATTTCCAGAGGCACAAATCCTAACAACTTCTATAGCGGTTTTGCGCATAATGGAAGTGCCATTTCTGTAAGAAGTACTTACGCTTGGTTTGGTAATAGCAATGGGGGACTGAGTTTAACAGGATTTGGAATGACAGGAGCTGTGCCGATTGTGGCAAATTTCTGCGATTATGGCGTTTATGCAGAACGCGCAAATGTATTAGTACAGCATTGTATGATGAATACCCTACGCACAGGCATACGTATCAACAATGCTTTTTTCCATACTGTTAACATTCACCACAACAGCCTTACCTCTGCTTTAAATGACATTGACTTAGTAAATACCGAATACGCTTTGCAGATGGACATACGCCACAATCTGTTTCAAAACTGGGGTAATAACTGGGTGAGAAGAGGCATAAATGTGAGCGATATGGGTTGGGGGGCAAGTCCAAATCTCTATATTTTTGACAATGAGTTTAGCTTAGATGAAGGAGCCGTAGGGATACAATTGATGAATACACGACAAGCGGTGATTGCCAGCAATCAATTTCATATCAATACAGATGGTATAGGAATCCACTTACTCAATGCCAGCGAAAATGACATCTCTTGCAACACCACAGACGCGCCTTTAGGCGGTGGTATCGGCTACTTCACCTTCCGAAGCCCAACCAACCGCTTCTACTGCAACACAGCAGACCATACCTCCACAGGTTTCTTCTTTTCCGACCAATGCCCCGACACCGAGTTCTTTGGTAATCAAATGATTGATAATCATAGCACAGGGCTGTATTTGGGACCCATTTCGCCGATTTTTACGTATGCCACTCGTATAGGCAACCAAACAAGCAGTTTTGTAGTTCCGAATACTTTAGCGTCTGGCAATAGAGGCAATCAATGGACGGGACCCTTTGGACTGGCTGCCGCTAGGCATGAAGACGCGTATATTGCAGGGAATTTTGGTAGTGTTGGTTTCTCTCCTATTGGTATAGATGCAACAATGCCTTATAACCTTTTCCCGCAGCCTGATATTCAACCCGTTACAAACTGGTTTGTTCCAGCTACTAACGCCCTTACGAATCGCTTTGAGTGCAATAATAACAACAACAATTTTAGTTGTGGGAATTACCAAAAACCTGCACACGAAAATCAGAGCGATGCAGACCAACAAATTGCGATGGGTACATTATACGATGAAATGTATGAACCTGAAAGCAAATGGCTGGCAGAGCAGGCATTATACAAAAAGTTGCTAGAAAACGACTCTTTATTAAACGGAGATTCACTGATGCAGGTATTTTTTGCCAACAAATCACAAGAAGCGGTTGGGCAATTGATTCAAGTGGATGAGGCAGATAATACCCTACTTGACTCGCTGCAACGCATTTCAATTATCAATTATCAGTCGCAAATCAACACTGCCATGCAGCAACTTAGGCTAAATGATAGTACAATTCAAGCAGGTACTACGCCCCAAGATAGCTTGTTGAGATATAACCAAAATTTGCAACTAAAGGCAGATATAGTGCAATGGAATATGCTAAAAACCAATGCACTGAGTAATTTAGAAACAGCACATAGCCAAAAAGTGGAGGATTCAAGACTACTGAATCAAAGCGTTGTTACTATTGCTTTAATGGAGGCAAATGAGAAAACCATACATAACCTCTATTTAGGGAAATATCTCAAAGGAATTGCTTTTACAGAAGAAGATAAAGCTGAAATTATTGCGATTGCTACACAATGCCCTGTTTATGGCGGCAATGGCGTATTTAAGGCGCGAACTTTATACCACACTTGGAATGACAGTGTTAGATACGATGATGATTCTGTGTGTATGTATACTGCTGCCAATATGCGTAGGGCGAAAAAGCCGAATACGCCTATTAAAGCTGTTGTAAAAAGTTCTTTTGTAAAAGTCTATCCTAATCCTGCGGATAATAAAATAATGTTTGAGTTATCTGAAGTTGCAAAACAGAATTATCAAATCATTGTTTATTCGAATTTAGGCAGAGAGGTACAACGTCTTGAAATTGGCGAAAATGTGAGATGGACTTCTTTAATTACTGATAAATTTCCTGAAGGCATTTATTACTATACCTTACGAAATGCTACGCAGCAAATCGAAAGTGGAAAATTTGTAGTTCAACATTAATTTCATTTACCCAACAAGCCTAGTAATGGCTTGTTGGGCTTTTTCGTTTGCCAAATCATGAAAAAAATAATCATAATTATCATAACGGTATTCCTATTGTATCAAAATAGTTATAGCCAA
>JBJXHA010000004.1:0-11477 GCA_046160275.1 Bacteroidia bacterium
AATAATCGTAAGTGCCATAAATAATTGCGATAAATGAAGAAATCGGTACAAATATAGGAGATTTCTTTATTTATTGGTTGTTTTTAATGTTCTTCGTTCATTCAATTGAAAAAAAACGCGAAGTTTGTCCGCTTATTCCCCTAAATTCTCGTAATTTTGCGATTTGATTTTCATTTCATCATTATCCACAAAAAATGATTCTTTCAGACCAACGAATTTTAGAAGAAATAGAAAAAGGCACGATTGTGATTGAGCCGTTTGATGTGAATGCTTTGGGTAGCAATAGTTATGATGTGCATTTGGGTAAGTATTTGGCGGTGTATAAAGATGCAGAACTCGATGCAAAAAAGCATAATACGATTGAGGAAGTGTTAATTCCCGAAGAAGGTTTTTTGTTACAGCCCAATATGTTGTATTTGGGAATTACGGAAGAATATACAGAAACGCACGCACACGTTCCTTTTTTGGAGGGAAAAAGTAGCAGTGGGCGTTTGGGTTTGCACATTCATGCAACGGCAGGTAAAGGCGATGTAGGCTTTTGCAATACATGGACTTTGGAAATTACGGTTGTGCATCCGCTTCGTGTGTATGCAGGTATGCCGATTGGACAGCTCATTTATTTCCCTGTCGATGGCGAGGTTATCAATCCTTACAATAAAAAGAAATCTGCAAAATACACCACGCGCACAGAAAAGCCTGTGGAGTCTATGATGTGGAAAAATTTTAAGTAAGTTATGCCTATTTTTTCTGCGGATTATTGTTACACGCCTACGGGTTTTGTCGAAAATTATGTATTGGAATTAGACGAAAAGGGCGAAGTGCTTGCCTTTCGTCCCAAAAAACCAAGCGATAATTGTTTGCATTATCAGGGAATTTTATGCCCTGCTTTTGTCAATGCGCATTGTCATTTAGAGCTTTCTATGCTTCGAAATGCAGTGCCTACACATACAGGAATGACAGGTTTTGCCGCAAAGGTGGGGCAATTGCGGCAAGCCTTTTCGGAAGAAGAACGGCAGCAAGCAATGGAAAGCGTGTTAGCAGAAGCCTATCAAAGTGGGACATTGGCTTTTGGCGACATTTGTAATGACGCAAGCAGCATTTTTCCTAAGAAAAAGCAAGCACATCGGTTTCATTTTCAGAACTTTATAGAAGTTTTTGGCATGAGAACGGATAAAGTGGATGTAATTTGGGAGAATGCACAAAATTTATTGGATCAATTTCAGCAAGCCGACTTAACAACATCTCTTACCTTGCACGCGCCTTATTCTGTGTCTGTCCCCTTAAAATCGCGTTTTTATGAAGCATTAACAGAAAATCCTGCCGCGCTGCTGTCTTTTCATTTGCTAGAATCTGTTGCCGAAAGAGAAATTTTTGAACAAGGAACAGGAGATTTTGCGCAATTTTACTCACAAATTGGCGTGGATTTTCAAGGTTTTGGAGAAGCCTCTCCCCTCACCTATTTGCTGCAAACCTTAGCTAACAATCAAGCTTTTTTGGCGGTACATAATACAGAAATGACAAGTGAGGAGGTGATTCAATTCGCTGAACATTTTCCAAATGCGTATTTTTGTCTTTGTCCGCGTTCTAATCTCTATATTCATAATACTTTCCCCAAGCTCCCGCAATTTTTACCTTATTCCGACAAAATTTGCTTAGGTACAGACAGCCTCGCAAGCAACTGGGATTTGAACCTCATGGAAGAGGCAAAAGCAATTCAGCTACAATTTCCTGAAATTTCCCTACACACCTTATTATCATGGCTCACCACAAATGGCGCAAAAGCCCTACAAATAGAAAAATGGGCAGGAAGTTTTGAGATAGGAAAAAAGTGCGGACTCGTTCATTTACAATGCAATACAGCTTTTTCTTTAAGAGATGGATATGCGTGTACGAGGGTTTTGTAGTTAGCCTATAAACTTAGTTGTTTCATGTTCAAATGGTAAGCTAAAACAGTAGAAGTGGCGTACCTATTGAAATAAGTATTTCTACTTTATAGCAGTTCCAAAAACTCTGGTATCTCGCACTACCGTTCCATCGGAGGTTACTTGCCGTATATAAATTTGGTCATTCGGCAATAATTTTAGCGTGTCGTCATTCCTTGCCCAACGATTGCTACTGTTTGCTGTGTAGGTGCTATCATTGAGATAGAAAAAAAGCTGCGACAAATTTTGGCGTTCATCTGTGCATCTGATTTGGTCATAATGCTTTTCTACACGAACCAATTCAATTTGATAAGGAGAAGAAAATGCACTTAACCAAGTTGTGTCGGGCGGACCGTTGCTATAAAAATATCCTTGCATTTGGTATTTTCCAAGCAGTAATTTTCTAATTTTCATTTCTTCGGGTAAACAAGCAGAAGAAGTCGTTAAAACGAGGAGAAGAAATAAAATAGGAGTAATATATTTCATATATAGGAGCGAGTTAATTTGTGTAAAACGAAAAAAATGCCTAAGAAGTGGCTTATTTCTTCTTAGGCATTAAAGTTTTTCAAAAAAAATAAAAACTACTTCGCAATCATTACTTTATTTCTTGCAATTACGGTATTTTCGGCAGAAGTTGTCAAAATATACGTACCGCTTGAAAGGTTTTGAGTATTGATGCTCGTTTTGCCTACTTTGCCTGAAATGTTTTGTAGTTTTGCCAATGAATTGCTTGTTATTCTACCATATCTTATTACATTTTACGCTACTTTGTGAGGCTTCAAGGTGAAAAATAACTTTCTATTGTTGCATTTCTTGTTATTTGTCGGTAAATCAATTTTGAACTGCTTCTTAAGTACTTTATCAAAAGGTATTAAGGTTTTTAAATTATCATAAATACTTGATAATCAAAAACTTTAATCATTATCCATTCTTCATTATTAATTATCAATTACTTAAAAAAACTCTTTTTCCTTTCAAGGAAATCAACTCTTTTTCGGGTAAAAATACAGTAGTAAAAATCAAAAACTCCTCGCCGCCGCCGCTTTCAATGCCAAGTTGCTGCTGAATTTGTTGGCTATTCAAGGGGAAATTTCTTTGCAATAAATTCGCTTGCTTTACTTTTTCCTTTTTTAAGGCTTTTTTTAGAAGGTCAGGTTTAAATGGTTGAATCGCATCAATTTTAAAAATTCTACCTGCAAAATGTTCTAATAAATGATCACTTAAAAAAAAGCCATTATTTGCTGTCAAATAACCTTCTTTTCCTTGAAATAACTGCGGCAAGGCATTGCATTTATAAAAAGCGACATCAGGCTCGTATAAATAGGAATAAGCCAGCCCTTTCTTATAAGGCGAGTTCTCTCGCAAGCTATCTTGCTCAATGTCAAAGGTTTGTGTGCCTAGTTTTTTGCCATGGCAAATGATTTTTTGCACAACTTTTTCTTGTTTTTCTTGCAAAAAAGTAAGCAATACTTCTTTACACTCATTTTCAATCGAAATCACCGCAATTTCTTTTAGATAAGGTTGAAATTGGCGCAAAGCTTCCTTAACATCGTACATAGGGGAAAGTTTTGCCATAACGGTTTTTCCAATTACCAAAAGTTTTGGCAACAATTCCACCAAATTAGGGCTGCAATCTTGGGGAAGAAAAATTTTCGCACCCACCTCGTCGCGCCTTGCTGGGTCTAAATAAATCAAATCAAAAGGCGCACCTTCATAATTTTGGACATATTCTTCTGCACTTTTGGCGATGACTTTAAGGTTGTTTTTTCCAATTTTTTGAAAATTATACTGTGCAATCTGCGCCAAAGTTTCGTCTTTTTCAAGGGAAATAACAGATTCGAAAAGGTCGGCAAAGTACAAACTATCAACCCCTAAGCCACAAGTTAGGTCGAGGCAATTTTTTCCTGCTGACACATTTTTGAGTTTCGCCGCCTGCTCGCTGCTACATTGTTCATAACTCAAAGGCGGAATAATGCAAGCGTGTTGATAAAAGCTAGGAAGTTTTTGCTGGCACTTTTGCAAATACTTTATTTGGGTCGCAATCGGGGCGACAGGATATTGAGGGGACTTAAAACGTAGGGCAAATTTTTTCACCTCTGTCAAAATATTAGCTTGAATAATCGCCTGAACATCAAGCAATTTAAGTAGTTCGAATGTTCCTTTTTCCATGTTATTAAATTTTTTCAAAAAAAATGGTCTAAGTAGTGTAACAAAATGGCATAAACTGCGTTATGAATTTATAAAGCAATTCATCTCTCGACTCAAACCAATATAAATAAAATCGTTATGATTCAAAAATAACCCATTTTTTTACCAATAATATTTAGTATCTTATGAAGGCATTACAGAAATTTGTCGCATTCATCTTGCTCGTTCTTATTTTAAGTTTTGTTGCAATAGGGTCTGGCTGCCAGGCAAGTCGTCATGGGCATGGCGGTTGCCAAGCCACAAAAGTAGGGAATCACCACTCCCGTTAGCCTCACGCTATAACCATTCATGCAACAATATTGGCGGTTGAAATTTTCTTGTTTTTTATTCAACCGAAAAGTCTTAATTTTGTTGTGGAATAGAATTTGTATTGAATTAAACGATTTTATTCCACAATCTCATTTTTTACACTCAATTCGTATTTATTATGAAAAAGATAAGAAGATTTTTCACAATTGCCTTAATTTTGCTTGCTACAGCAATTATGGCAACAGCTTGTACTGGCTCAAAACACGGACATTGTCAAGCGAATAAAGTAGGGAATCATCATTCGCACTAAACCATAAAAGGAATGTGCCTAAAGGTTCGGAATTCATCACAGAGTTCCGAACTTTTTATAAAGGAACATCGTAAAAGTCCTTTTGAGGAAATCCTCTTTTTAACATAATGATTTCCTTCTTATTTATCATCACTTATGCTTTGGTTAGAATTAATTTCAGAAACGCAACTTGAGGAGTTGGCACAAAAGTCGTCAGAACGTCCGCAGTTGCTATTTAAACATAGTACGCGTTGTGGCATTTCGCTACACGCAAAATTTGTATTAGATGGAGCGTTTGCAAGTTTGCTAGAAGTAGCTGATTTGCATTATTTGGATTTGTTGAATTATCGCTCGCTTTCCCATGAAATTGCGCATACTTTTTCGGTGCCGCACCAATCACCACAAGTGATTGTACTAAAAAATGGGGAAGTAGTATATGCAGCCAGTCATCAAGCCATTTCTCCTGAAAAAATAATTGCATTGTTGGCGGGCTAGTTTTTTGTAAAACTATACTCTCCAATCTTTTGTATTATGTTCTAAGCAAAACGGTTAAACCTCATTTGCAAGGTTTAACCGTTTTGATGATTTTATCTATTACATTTACCTTAATAAACGCTTACTTTTGTAACGCCTACTTTTCCTGTTTTATCGGTAATTTGTACTTGATAAACGCCTGCAGGCAGCTTAGAAACGTCTAACATTGCGTCTTCTGTTAAGGCTTGTCGCATCACTTCTTGCCCAATTGTATTCAATAAAATGAGTTGATAATCTCCTTTTTGATTGACCGAAACGAATAATTTATCATTTACGGGATTGGGATAAGCCACAACTTGCAAACTGTTTTCCACTTTTATGGGCGGTGTAACTCCTACAGTTCCTGTACTTTTGTAAATCGGCAATTCGATGTGTGTTTGCTGTTGCGGGCTAAAATATACGCGTTGAATGGCAGTTCTTGGCAACATAAATTGCCCGTTATAAGTATAGCCTTGTCCATCTCCCGGTTTGCGTCTGAAATATTCTCCATCATGCAAAGGCAAATGTGGCGTAGCTTGATAACGCGGATAATTGCTACTACTAATCAAAATTTTCATGCGGTGTCCTTTCCCAAAAGTATAAGCAATCGGCATCATTTCAAATTTGTATTCATAAATTTGGTTGATGTTGATGTTGGCAAAAGGAATATTGGGGTCTTCTTTGGTGGTATTATAAATGTGTTCAGCATAAGCCTTAGCGCGTGAACCTACGCAACCCTCAAACACAAAATATTCTCTGCCATCGGGAAAAACATCTGCAATCCGCACAAAAAAGTCTGTATTGGTTTCGCCACTCGTCAAGCCGTCAGGGTTTGATTTGGCATATAAAACAAATTTTGGATAGCCAATCACCGACATCGAATCTGCAACTACATCCGTTTGAAATTGAATTACGCCAGGACGATTCATGCAATAATTGGCATAAGCCCCTGTCATTTCCATTTGCCCTTGACTCACACTATCCGCATCGGGAGTCATCACAATCATGTTCGCGCCACCAACAGTCATTACAGGGTCATTTGGGTCATCAACATATACTTTCGGATTTTCGCTTTGTGTAGGTGCTTGGGTATTCACACTGCCATCAGTATGCAAATACATTGTGTTCCAAGTGATGTCTTTGGTTAAAGGGAACGAATCAGCCGCAAACCAATAATTCCCCACTTTGCCATTTTGAGGGAAATTCGCTGCTACATCTGCCGCAGAATCAGGTCCTGCCACATAAAAACGCACATTTGGCACTTTATCAAAATCAATAGAACCCGGAGATTGCGTAACTGTTCCTACTGTTCCCCCTAAATTGGGTAAAATAGGATTGCCCAAAGCAGGAATATCTACACTAAGTGGAATAAATTGGTCTCCCAAAAGCGGAACAGCCACTTTTATTTCAACTTGTAAGCCTGTCAAGCCGCCATTTCCACTCAAAAAGTTCAATAAATCTACAAAAGGAATTTTGAAATCTTCGGCAGGAACGCGTACACTTGCCGCGCCATTTAAGCCTGCTGCGGTAATCGGTTGCCATGTTTCGCTTCTTGGAATAAAGGCTTTAGGTTCACCCAAATATTTATAATTGTCGTTGCGATTTAGGTTTTCTCTGAACCAAGAAATAATTTCAGATTGAAGTACTTTATTGATATCCAAGCTGTTAATATCAATGTCATCAATCGCAAAACCAATGATATCACCTACATTTTTCTTATATACGCGCCCGCCTGTTTTGCGCCCGCCAATCGTTTGATGCGCCCAAGGACCGATTACAATTTTTTGCTTTTTCTCATTTCCTACATTTGAAACGAGGTGTTGGCGAGTCAAACGCCATGTTTCTAATTGCCCGTCTGTAAAAATATCCCACCAACCTGTCAAGTGAAAAGTAGGCACATCCATATTTTTATAACGGCTATAATTGAGGTTAGAAAGTGGCGTAAAGCCATCATTTGCAACAGATTCCCCATTTACATCAACAGGGGCAAAACTCGCGTCCATATCTGCTCTCCCTACTGCATTTGGGTAATAACCTGCTGGGCTTGTGCCATAACGATTTTCGCAAAAATGGTCAATTGCGCGATTTGCGGCAACAAATTTATTGGGGGCATTATAATCGGTTGAGCTGTGAATGGAATTATCAATGCTGTTGTCAACGGCATTTTGTGTGTCGTCTGTGTCTGCAATTTGCCCACGCAACCAACCTGTTACAATTCTATCTCTAAAAACGCCATTTTGATAGCCTGTGTAACGATAATGCTCAATCGTAGCGACAATCGGGAACAAACATTTTAACCCTCTATCATTCGGATTGACGCGATGCGCTGCGGCAGCTTGTAATTGCGTATTTCCCAAAGCCGAAGCCCCAAACATACCAATCGAACCATTATTAATGAAATCGTAAGTTTCATTGATGCCATCGCCATCTAAATCATACCATTTTTTGAGAGAGTTCGCCAAATATTGTACACTGTTATAGCCATCTTCGTGGCGGTTTCCGTTGCGTGGGTCAGACAAAGGGGTAATATCTAATACATGACGAAAATAATTGTGGTAAGCATTTTTGTTCCAACTATCGCTAAACATCGGCATATACACACCTTGAGAGGCATATCGCCCACGCATATCTTGTAAGGCATAACTGTATCCCATAATCGAAACGACACGCCCAACGACATCGCCTTTTTTGTTGTAAGGAGACCGAGTAAATAACATGGGTAGCTGATAAGGATTTGGATTCGGTTGATAATCAACGGAATCGTAAATCATCAGTTGCGTTCCTTTGCGAATGACTTCCAAATTTTGCGTACCCAAATCCACCGTACCAATAATGGGTAGCGTAAATTCGGGCAAATCAATGTCAATTCGCATGGAATCATTGGTGATTGGGACATAAATGTCCGTCATCAATTGCGTTCCATCAGGCATGGGAATCGCTTCTGTGTGCATTTTTGAAAATTCTTCCAACATATCCAGTTGTCCATTCTGATTCGTGGGATTGTTGGGGTCGGTTTGCGCAACGGTGGGCAAGGCAGCCGTAACACAAAGCATGGATAGTAAAAGTAATCTTTTCTTCATGATAAGTGTGTGAATAAGTGAGAATTACCTCACAAAGATATAAAAAATGTCTATTGGTTTGCCAAAATTTCCACGTTTCTTCCAGCTCTCAAAAATATTTTCTTTACTTTTGCGGCTCGAAAATTAATCCCCATAAAATATGTATCGTTCGTTTTTTCGCAAATTGCTTTTTCTCTTAGATGCCGAAACTGCACACCATTTTACATTTGCTTGTGTAAAGCTACTGTTAAAATTACCTTTTGCCGCAAATCTCTTGTCAAAAATGTATGCTTCTACACGCAAAGATTTGGCAGTCAAGGCATTTGGCTTAGAATTTAGCAATCCCGTAGGATTGGCGGCAGGTTTTGACAAAGATGCAAAACTCGGTACAGCTTGGAAACATTTTGGCTTTGGTTTTGTCGAAATTGGCACAATTACACCGCGCCCCCAAAGTGGAAATCCCAAAAAACGTTTATTTCGCTTGCCTAAAGATAAAGCGATTATTAATCGTATGGGATTCAATAATTTAGGGGTAGAAGTTGCGGCTGAAAGGCTATCCAAAATGGACAAAGCAGGTATTATTTTAGGGGCAAATATTGGAAAAAATAAGGATACGCCTAACGAAAATGCGGTAGATGATTATGTGATTTGTTTTGAAAAGTTATTTCCTTATGTAGATTATTTTGTGGTGAATGTAAGTTCCCCTAATACGCCAAATCTGCGTGCTTTGCAAGAAAAAGAGCCGCTTACACAGCTACTTTCAACCTTAGTAACAAAAAATAAAGCCCAAACGAAACCCAAGCCTATTTTATTAAAAATTGCGCCCGATTTGACGGATAGCCAATTAGAGGATATTATAGAGGTGGTAAAAGAGAGTCAAATTCAAGGCGTGATTGCCACAAATACGACCATTAATCGAGAGGGATTGCAAACAACTTCTTCGGAATTAGAAGCAATTGGTGCAGGGGGATTAAGCGGAAAGCCTCTAAGCTCGCGTGCAACTGAAGTGATTCGCTATTTATCGCAAAAAAGCGGCGGAAAATTGCCCATTATCGGAGTAGGTGGCATCATGACAGCTGAAGATGCAGTAGAAAAATTAGCAGCAGGAGCTTGTTTGGTACAAATTTATACAGGATTTGTTTATAATGGGGCAGGGTTTGTGAAGGATATTTTGGAGAAAATAAAAAAATAAGCAACTGTTGCGGTAGCTAAAGCATAGGAATAAACAATAGCTAACAACCTTAATGCAGCAGCCCCTACACAACCCTAATGCAGCAGCATCTACACAACTAACATTTTGAAACTAGGATTGTGTAGATGCTGCTGCATTGAGAACAAGCCAAATGAAATTTGGCAGCTATGTTGATAATGTCAATGTTATACTAACAATTATTCCTTCCCTACCTCAAAAGTCAAATCTGAGCTTTGCTCATTTTGCACAATTAGCCAATTAAATCCACTGCCATCTTCGTATTCATTGGCATAAAAAGAAAGACTTTCGCCTGCTAATAAATGAAGTGCATCAAGAGGAGCTGTAGCCGTAGGATTTGCAGAAGTAAAAACAAGCAATTCGCCGCCACTTGTATTTTTGATAGTAAGATAAGATTCATCTGTTAATTGACCATCAAACAAGGTAAGTCGCGCTCCTGCATTTACCTTATAACTTTTCATGGTAATGGTTTTTGTGCTTGTGGTAGCACGCAAATATTTTAACTCATAAAAAGTTTCTACGCGCCATAATTCATTATAATAAAGTTGTAGCAAACCCCCAAAAACATAGTGCATGGCTTTTGCTAAGGAAACCCGCGCGTCTTCTATGTCTTTTACTAAATTAGAACTTTGCTTTTCATAACCTTGTTGTGCAGTACGTGCTGCTTCTAATTGTTGTAAAGTAGTAGTTACATCATTCAAAACATTTCCCAAATTAGGATATAAGGCTAAGGTAGTTTCCAAACTTTTTACATTTGTAATTCTTGCTTCATAACTACCCGATTGAAAAGGAGTGCGTCTATTGGGAAAAAGCATCGTATATTCAGGCGTGCCTTCTAAATAAACATTCTGTACCCATATATCCCACTGCTTTATTTTTTTACCCGAAAGTTCAGCAAATAAGTTTTCTACAATTTGCGTATTCCCTTGATAAATACCGTCCATAGAAAAGGTTTGTTGATATATGTTTTTAAAATGGTTGTAATGCGGTAGAAAAAACTGATACAATGCCGCAATTTGTGCATTAGTTGTACTTTCTACTAACAGTTTGTCGTGGTGGTCTGTTGCTAAAATAGATAAGCGTTTTTGGCTACCCTTTGTAGCATTGTCGAATGGGTTGTGGAGATAACTCCAAGAAATTTGATTCATAATATAAGAAAATAAAAGGATATGATATAAGTAGTTAAACGAAAATAAAAAGAAAATAGTTTGTTGGGTATATAAGAAATGTCATTTAGAATAAAAAATAGTACACTTTTTATGTCTAATGACATTTTGTTTTATCTGTAATTTTTACATGCGTAATTTCTTTATGTTGATTTTGTCTGTTTAATTGTCAATCTGCAAAGATTCTTATCAAATACAGTATTAAGGCTACGTTTTAAAGTATAATGTTTAAGCATGACGTGATAAGATTCTTTACAGAATGACTGTTGAGAGGAAAAATTCGCTTGTAATTTTTACAGGCACATTTTTTTTACTCGGATTAAGGCTGTAATACTTACAGGCGCATTTTTTTTACTCGGATTATTTCTTTTTGATTGTCAATCTGCAAAGATTCTTATCAAATACAGTATTAAGACTACGTTTTAAAGTATAATGTTTAAGCATGACGTGATAAGATTCTTTACAGAATGACTGTTGAGAGGAAAAATTTGCTTGTAATTTTTACAGGCACATTTTTTTTACTCGGATTAAGGCTGTAATAGTTACAGGCACATTTTTTTTACTCGGATTAAGGCTGTAATAGTTACAGATGCATTTTTTTTATTCAGATTAAGGCTGTAATACTTACAGGTGAAATCTTTTTACACAGATTAAAGCTATAATACTTACAGGAGCATTTTTTTTGCGCTGATTAAGGCTGTAATTCTTACAGGCGCATTTTTTTTATTCGGATTATGTCTGTTTAATTGTCAATCTGTAAAGATTCTTATCAAATACAGTATTAAGGCTACGTTTTAAAGTATAATGTTTAAGCATGACGTGATAAGATTCTTTACAGAATGACTGTTGAGAGGAAAAATT
>JBJXHA010000005.1:0-6538 GCA_046160275.1 Bacteroidia bacterium
AGTAGGAATTGAGCCTTTTAAATAAATGAGTAAATCTGGCGGCTGTATCAATTCGGCTATCGTTTCAAACAACTGCTTGTAAGTTTCATACTCGCGGCTTGTCATTAGCTCCATCGCATGAAGGTTAGGCGCGAAAATTTGGGCATCTTCGTAAATCGTTCGGTCTTGAATGACATTTAAGTTTTTCTTCCGAATTTCCATTACTTTTTGTAAGCGGGAATGAAGAAAATGAATTTGCAACTGAAATGACCATCGCTGCATATTGTCGTAAAAATCAGTCAGATAAGGATTCTGCTCATTATCTTCATAATAAACTTCAAAATTAAAATATTTTGCTAATAAATAGGCGAGGGTTGTCTTTCCTGCGCCAATATTGCCGGCAATTGCTATGTGCATTTTTTGGTTAATTAAGGAGCAATGTATATGAAATGAAAGGATTTATTTTACCCAAATAAGAAAAAATTCGTAAATTTGCAAAGAAAATATATGCAATTTTGCCATAGTTTCCCTCTTTTTGTTTCCAATCTGCCCACAATAATACGAAAGATAAGTAACAATTAAGCGTTTTGTGGCAGTTTTTCGTTGAAATAAAACACAAATTATTCATAATGAATAATTTGATTATCCTGCGTTTTTTGTTTATTTTTACCAAGTACTTAATCTTTTATAATAATAATATGAAAAGAATCAGCATTTTGATATTAGCAGCTTGCTTGACAGTTGAAATAGGTGTTGCTCAAGCAATGACCTTATCTTATGGACCGATGGTGGGTGCTAGTGCATCTGGCGGAGATGAAGGTGTGCATACTGTTCAAAGCGGTCAAACCTTATATTCGATTGCGCGTTTGTATGGAACAACTACCGAAGAATTGCAGCGTTTGAATGGCATGGAAAGCACAGCACTGTTGGTAGGGCAAAAAATTAAAGTACCTGTTTCGGCTAATCAAAAAGAGAAAGAAGCGGTAAGCGATGATTCAAAAGCAGGCGAGCGCACAATGCCTGATGAGAATACGGAAAAAATTATGGTGCCTCGCTCTATTCTTGAAAAAGTATTGCCAGGCGAAACGATTACAACTTTTGCCAAGCGAGTGGGGACAACTGTTGATTTTATCAAAGAAAAAAATGGGGTAAGTTCGGTAAAAGCAGGCGAAAAAATGATTGTAAAAGAAGAAATGGTGGCAGTTCCAGGAGAAAAGAAAAAACCTGCTCCTAAAAAAGCTGCAGATACTGAAGCCAGAGATTTAGGGGATTTAGATGCGATGCTTTCAGCCGTAGATGATGATACAGAAACAAAGCTTGCCATTGATGCAGAAGCAGTGGAAGAAGTCTCAAGCACAGAAACGGAAGAGGAGAGAGTTGCTCCCGCAACGGAAGAAATTCAAGAAAAAGCAACTGTTGAGTTTGTAAATCCGAGTATGGTCTTAGGAAATACGATTGAAACGGCAACTTTTGTGCAAAAAGATGCAAAATTGAAAGAACGCTATTATATATTTCATAAAACCTTGCCCAAAGGAACAAAAGTGAAAATTCATATCCCTGACAATGCAGGGTATGTAATGGCAGAAGTTGTGGGAAAACTGGAAGCGGAAAGCACTAGCGGAATTGCACTTTCTCCTGCTTGTGTGCGTATTGTAGGGGGAACTAGCCTTAGAAAAGTTACTTTTTCGTATTAATCATAACATTTTTGTAAAAAAAACGGAGGATAATTTGCTTTTTATCCTTCGTTTTTTTTTCTTTGTGATTCGAACAAGTCACTTTTCGTATTAAACTGTTTTTATTTGAAAATTTTTCTCCAAAGAATGTTTTTTATCCAAAGAACAATCAAATTAGGAATAGTTTTTGTTTAAATATATTTCATCATACATTTTCAGCGTGTAGAACGCTAAAAATCTCAAAAAGCACATCATTCTCAAACTAAGCAAAGCTGCTTCAACTTTTGTTTTAACTTTTAACTTATTCATTTTCAGCATGAAAAGAGTATTAGGATTATTATTTGTTTTTGTATGGCTCTCCTCTTTTGATACGGAAGAAGTGTTAGTACAATTTTATCAGGGGAAATATTCAGACTTATTGGCAAAAGCAAAAGCTGAGAATAAGCCCTTTATCATAGATTTTTATACCGTTTGGTGCGGGCCTTGCAAAAACATGGAACGTTATACTTTTACTAATAAAAATCTAGCAAACTACATCAAAGACAATTACTTAGCCTTTAAGGTAGATGCAGAATCATTGATGGGAGATGGCATTGAACTTGCCCAAAAATATGAGGTAAAATTTTATCCTACTGTCATTATTTTTAGCCCTAAAGGAGAAGTCTTAAAGCGACTTTCAGGTTTCCAAAATGCCGATGCTTTGGAAAAAGAATTGCGTAAATACAAAGGTGCGCAACCTTCAACGCCATCAACACCTGCTATTGCTGGTACTCCAAGCAAACCTACTCAAACCATTCTACAACCGAATGTGGGTGAAGGATTGTTTAAATTGGCGGTTTCCAAACAAGAAAATGCAGGCTATGGCGTACAAATTGGCGTATATGCAGATTATGCCAACATTATCAAACAAGCTTCAAATTTAGATGAGTCATTTCATAGAAATGTCTTGGTGGCAATTACCAAAACGGCAGATAAACCTATTTTCCGCCTAATTTTAGGGCCATTTAGCTCCAAAGAGCAAGCTGATAATTACCTAAAATCGCTCAAAAACACCGCAGGTAAAAATGGCATGGTCGTAGATTTAGGGAAAATTTTCACAAATAATGTAACAGCAAGTACTTCACCCGCCCCTACTCCCACAGACGAGAGCGCGAGCAGAAGTTTTAATTTGCGTAAGGCAAAGAAATAAGGTTTTTTTTCTTTGCTCACTGTCCAAAAGTTCGGAACTCTTCGAAGAGTTCCGAACTTTTTATGTAGAACATAATACAAAACAATCAGAATGAATCATCTTTTTGTAAATGAGCCTTTGTCGCCAAGCTCGTTGCTGTATTTAATTGAGGGGCAAAACCTTTGTAATCATAAATAGGAATACACAAGCCCTTACTTTCTCCTCTTAAAAAATTCCTTCGCAACTCCTTCCTTTTTCCGAGAAATCAAAGAATTTCCAACAGAAAGAAAGCATTATCTTTGAAAGAAAAAGCGAAAGAAATCCTGCTGTCAAGTTTCTCCTTAAATTTTACTATTTTTGCAGCCAGTTTCTACTCACTTGATTTTATGAATTTAATCAAAAATATGAAAAAAATGCGTTCTATTTGGACAATGATTTTATTGTTCAGTCTTCACTCCCTACACGCTGACGAAGGGATGTGGTTGCCAATTTTGCTCAAAAGCATCGAAGGCGATATGCGTGCTGCTGGTTTGAAATTATCAGCAGAAGATATTTATAGTGTTAATAAATCTTCTTTAAAAGATGCAATTGTGTTGTTTGGAGGAGGTTGTACGGGAGAAATTGTATCAAGTGAAGGCTTACTTTTCACTAATCATCACTGCGGATTTTCACAAATTCAAGCACATAGCGACATCAATCATGATTATATTACCAATGGATTTTGGGCAATGAAACGCGACCAAGAGCTGAGCAACCCAGGCTTAGAGGTAACTTTTATTGTAAGAATGGAAGATGTAACCAAAAAAGCATTAGAAGGCGTTAATGAAAAACTATCAGAAACGCGCCGTGCAGAGGTAATTAAGCAAAATATTGCTGCAATAACGGCTAGTGCCACAAAGGAAAGCCATCAAAATGCGATGGTTCGTGCCTTTTATTATGGCAATGAATATTATATGTTTATCACCGAAACCTACAAAGATGTACGTTTGGTGGGCGCACCTCCACAAAGCATCGGAAATTTTGGCGGCGATACCGATAACTGGGTTTGGCCTCGTCATACCGCAGATTTTTCGGTGTTTAGGGTATATATGAGCCCTGAAGGGAAGCCTGCTGAATACAATAAAAACAATGTACCTTACAAACCCAAACATTTTTTCCCTGTTAATTTGAAAGGTGTGGAGCAAGGCGATTTTACGATGGTATATGGTTTTCCAGGTAGAACCCAAGAGTACCTTGTTTCGCAAAGTGTAGAGGTAGTAATGAATGTAGAAGACCCTGCTCGTGTGAAAATTAGAGATGAAAGGTTGCGCATTATGAAGGAAGAAATGGTAAAAAATGATACAGTTCGTATTCAATATGCGTCAAAATATGCGGGTGTGGCAAATGGTTGGAAAAAATGGAAAGGGGAAATGCGTGGCTTGAAGCGTGCAAGTGCGATTGAGAAAAAACAAACTTATGAAAAAGCCTTTGGCAGCACGGTGGATAGGGAAAACAAATATTCCGATTACCGAAATATCTTGAAAACATATCAATCACTTTACCAAGACTACAAGCCGATGAAAAGAGAGCAGGTGTATTTTAGTGAAGTATTTAACGGTATGGAATGTGTGCAGTTGGCGCGAGGTATTAGCAATATTTTCGCAGTACAAACGGCTTCTGTTCGTCAAGGCGAAGTACAAAAATTGCAAACAAATTTAGATGCGATTTTTAAAGATTATAGCCCAAAAGTGGATAAGCGCATTATGAAACAGCTCTTAACTTTATACAGAGAGGGCTTAGATAAAAAACGGCTACCTGATGTTTTCAGTCTAATTGATAGCAAATATGAGGGGAATATTGAAAAATATGTAGATGATATTTTCCCAAAATCTATGTTTACAGATAAGGAAAGATATAAGGCAATGTTGGGTAACTTTGATGAAAATGCGATTAAAAATGATGGGATATTTCAACTTTCCAAAAGCATGGTGGATTGGTATAATGAAAAAATTTATAACTATATCACCAAAACCGATATTTCGATTGATTCCTTGAATCGTTGCTATATGCAGGCACAACGCAATGTGATGGTAAAACGCAAATTTTACCCTGATGCAAATAGCACCTTGCGCGTTACCTACGGAAAAGTAGAAGGTTTCAAACCCGATGATGGTATGACTTACGAATATTATACTACCTTGTCTGGGATTTTCCAAAAACATGACACAGATCCCAACAATGCAGATTATAAATATCCCGAAAGGTTGGGAAGTTTGTATGAACGCCGCGATTTTGGAGGATATTCTAAAAATGGAGAGATACGTACTTGTTTCTTGGCTTCAAATCACACTTCTGGCGGAAATTCGGGCAGCCCTGTGATTGATGCAAATGGAAATTTGATTGGAATTAACTTTGACAGATGCTGGGAAGGCACAATGAGCGACATCAATTATGATGTAACACAATGCCGTAATATCAGCGTGGATATTCGTTATGTATTGTTTATCATTGATAAATATGCGGGCGCAGGCTATTTGTTGAATGAAATGAAGTTAATAAAATAGAGATGAAAGGATTAGTTAGGTCATTGCGGCTATCGCTCAATGACCTAACTAAATCCTTTTTTAGTTTAGTATTAATCACAACCACAAGCTTCGTTTTGGCAAATAATCCAATCTTGGCGGAGAGATAAGTGTTATGTGTAATTTGTTTTTAGAAACTGTTTAAGTTAATCAAATACCCAAGCGTGGACGCTTGTAAATTTTATTTTCAGAGGAGCGTCCGCGCTCGTAGGTTCGGGAAAAGCACTATTTCACTAAAAAAAACAATCCTTTTATCTGTATTTTTAGGAAGAACATTTATTCAAACAGCTTCTTAATTTATTCAACGTTTTTGCTTGAAAATCATATATCAGAAAAGAAACAAAACTCATTTGAAGGTATTATTACCTATAAGGTTTCTTTTGTCGAAAAAAGTACTAACGCAAAATATAATGAATATCAAAAGCAAAAGAAAAACATTACCCCGTTAAAGCATTAGTTATAAATCAAAATGAATATGAAAAATATACCTTTTTTACTCATGGCAATCATATTGTTCGCTTTAAGTTGTCATCAAACAACCGAACAAGCAAAAGAGGCTGCTTCTAATGACAGTATGAAGTATAAAATATTTCCAAATCGTTTTTTAGCGGATAGCAATATTCCCCAAATTGCGAAGGATTTATATTTAGAAAAAATAAAACCCAATGATAGCAAAGAACATCTGGGTTTATTGGAGAAGCTTGGGAGTAGCGAAGCCGAAAATGGTTTCTATTTTTTGGTTATTACAAAGGCGATGAAACATACTGATGGCGCTTACTCAGAAGCATTAGGGGTAGCAACAAAAGAATATGTTGAACAACATCCTATGGATTTTTTTTCTTACTTTTATTACAATAAAAACCTTCTGCAAGAGCGTGATTTGAAGAATTGGGCGGAAAGCGTTTATCGCGGAATACAAATAAGTTCAGAAGGGACAGAAAGGGAAGCAATGGCAGCATTAAGCAAACTGATGAAATCAAAATGTACAAAGCATCCTGCTTATCTTGAGGAAATAGACAGGTTTTTAGCACTAAGTATGAGTGAGTAAAAAACTAAGAAGTTTTTAAATCCGAATAATCAATGGTAAATAATTTTCCTATATTCTCCATAACGTGGAAGACTCTACATTTAAGAGTTTGGAAATCAAGGTAATCTTG
>JBJXHA010000006.1:0-2873 GCA_046160275.1 Bacteroidia bacterium
CAAGAGAAAAAAGATTTTAAAAATAAAAACTTTAAAAACAATAAGTGGAAAAATAAGAACAAAGGCGGTGGTGATCGGAAACCTGATAATAACGATAAAATAGAATAAATATAGGAGTGCGTTAGGGAAGTTTCCTAATGCGCTCTTTTTGTTTTATACAATAAATAAAAAAATGGAACAATTGAAATATCCAATAGGGCGATTTTTAGCCCCAGAAACCATCACCGTCGAGCAACGAACACAATGGATTGCTGATATTGAAGCATTGCCGAAATTATTGCGCGAAGCTGTTGCGAATTTGACTGATAGTCAATTAGATACGCCTTATCGAGAGGAAGGTTGGACATTGCGGCAAGTGGTGCATCATGTGGCAGATAGTCATATCAATGCTTATACTCGTTACAAATTGGCAGCTACGGAGGATAATCCAGCGATCCGCCCTTATATCGAAAGCCGTTGGGCAGAATTGCCTGATGCGAAACACGAACCTGTCGAAATTTCCTTAGCAATATTGGAAGCGGTGCATCGTCGATGGGTAATTCATTTGAAAAATATGAGTAATGAGGATTGGAATAGGACTTTTTTCCATCCTGAGTCAAAAATTACCTTTCGATTAGATGTCAATCTGGGATTATACAGTTGGCATGGAAGACATCACTTAGCGCATATTACGACGACAAAATCGCGTTTAGGCTGGGTATAAGTTTTTTTTCTGTCAAAGTTCTTTAAAAACAGCTAAATAAACTACGTTTAAACTAATTTTCCAAAGAGGTTTTGTAAATTTGCACGTTTTTTAAAAGAACAATTTTATATATGAACTACATTGGTGAACATCTACTCCCTGGTCAAATTGGGCGAGCATTTATAATACTTAATTTTTTGGCGGCAGCCTTAGCTGCAATCTCTTATTTTTTTGCAGAAAAAAATAGCGCTAATATTGAAGAAAGCGGAAAATGGCGAAGTATTGCACGCTATGCTTTTTCCATTCATGGGCTAAGCATAATCGGTTATGCAGCTTGTATGTTTTATGTCATGACCTACAAGTATTATGAATATCAATATGCGCAACAACACGTTTCAGATGATTTGCCATTTCGATATATCTTCTCTGCTTTTTGGGAGGGTCAAGAAGGTAGCTTTACCCTTTGGATGTTTTGGCATGCAGTATTAGGTTGGGCAGTAATGCTTCGCTCAAAAGAGTGGGAGGCGCCAGTTTTAGCAACATTAGCAGCAATTCAAGTTGTATTAGCTAGTATGATTCTCGGTGCATATTTCAATTTTGGTTTTGCAGAGTTTCGATTAGGAAGCAATCCGCTTTTGATGTTGCGCGATGTGATGGACGCACCAATTTTCAACAAAGAAGATTATGTTAAATTAATCAAAGGCAATGGATTAAATCCTTTATTGCAAAATTATTGGATGACGATTCACCCACCGACCTTATTTTTAGGTTTTGCGAGTACTTCTATTCCATTTAGTTTTGCTGTGGCCGCCTTATGGCGAAATGAACATCGCACTTGGCTCAAAGCGGTAATGCCTTGGGCTTTATTTTCAGGTGCAATTCTTGGTACAGGAATTTTGATGGGTGGTGCTTGGGCTTACGAAGCATTGAGTTTTGGTGGTTATTGGGCATGGGATCCTGTGGAGAATATGTCATTAGTACCTTGGTTGATTTTGATTGCAGGAATTCACACCAACCTAATTGCACGAAATACTGATAATGCAATTCGTAGTACCTATATATATTATTTATTGTCCTTTATTTTAATTGTTTATTCTACTTTTTTAACACGAAGCGGAATTTTAGGAGATACTTCTGTTCATGCTTTTACAGAAATGGGTTTAGAATGGCAATTAGTATTTTTTATGGCAGCTTTTATCGCCTTAGGTTTTGGTATGTTTTTCAAAAGAGTAAAACATATTCCGACTGTTGAAAAGGAAGAAGCGACAGGTAGCCGCGAGTTTTGGATGTTTATAGGAACCTTAGTGTTGCTGTTTTCTTCCATTTTAATTACATTTACGACATCAATTCCTGTTTACAATAAAGTTTCTGCGGCTTTCGGAAAACCTTTGAACCTTTCGCCACCTGTTGATGTGGTAGCACACTACAATAAATATCAACTTTGGATTGGCGTTTTTATCGCTTTTTTGAGTGGTGCGACACAGTTTTTACGCTACAAGGAAACTAATTTTAGCGCTTACGCTAAAAAAGTTGGACTTCATTTAGGTATTTCAATTTCGATTTCGATTGTATTAACTGCACTTGCGGCGCAATGGATTGAGTCACGTGCTTGGCAATATATGCTATTGTTATTCGCTGGTATTTTTGCAACGGTATGCAATTTAGATTTTATTATTTCTTTTATGAGAAATAACCTAAAAGCTGCGGGGTCTGCTGTGGCGCATTTAGGTTTTGGTTTAATGATTATTGGAATTTTAGCTTCGGGTTTAAATAAATTGTTTATTTCTAACAATCCGTTTGCACAAGAAGGCTTGATTGAAGGCGAAGACAAAGAATTCTATCAAAAAAATATCTTATTGTTAAAAAACTCTCCGATGTTTATGTCGGGCTATGAAGTTACTTACGTAAAAGATACAATGTGGGATTTTACGCGTCGTTTTCAAGTGAATTATAAAAGACGTGGTATGAAAACTGCTCAAATTGTAGAAGAATTCGACCTTTTTCCAAACGTATTGTATGATAAAACCTTTACTAAAATTGCTGCTTCTAATCCTTCCACGATGCATTATTGGAATAAGGATATTTTCACTCACGTTTCTTCTTTACCAAAAGCAGATATGGATCCTGAGTTTAGAAAACAACAAGAAGACAGTTTGAAATATCAGAAATATACTGCAAAAGTAGGCGATAC
>JBJXHA010000007.1:0-6793 GCA_046160275.1 Bacteroidia bacterium
ACATAAGTAGCAACAAAACCCGCACCTGCTGTATTAGGAGAAAGCAAGTATTCCCCTGTTTGCAAGCCTGCGGGGAAGCCCATGCGCAAATCAATAATGCGATTGAGCGAGTCTTGCCCCCTGATAATCAAGGTGTTATTGAGATAGTAAGCGACACTCACGGGAGTAGTAGAGCGCCAATCTACCTCATTAACTTTACATTTTAAAACATGATGTAATTGAGCAGGAGGTTGTGAAACAATAGGCTCGCGGCAACTACTCCCGAGTATCGCTAATAAGAGCGCAACAAAACCTAAACATTTAAAGGGAAATTGTTGTATCATAAAATGAAAAATGAATTGATTTTCAATGAATTAAAACCGAATACTTAGCTATTATGTTTCTTTCTAAACAAAAAAACACCCTCGTAAGATAGCGCAAAGCTAAGAGATAAGTATGAATTTCGCTACATTTTTTTGCAGGAAGTTTTCTGTAAACTGCAAATTTTGTTCTAAACTTCTCAATAACTTGTATTTTTGAGGAAATTTTTAGAAACAACGAACAAAATGGAACATTTTTTATTCCCCGCGTATGAGTTTTCGTTGCAGCAGAAGGAGGGAAAGCAATTGATTTGGGACATTTCTCGTAAAAAATGGGTAATTGCTAGTCCCGAAGAATGGGTGCGGCAGCATGTTTTACATTTTTTAGTAAAAGAGAAAGGCATTCCTTTGAGTATGATTGCCGTAGAACGAGAAATTGCCTATCTCAAACGCAAAAAGCGCTTTGACCTTGTGGTTTTTGATGCCCAAGCACAACCCTTTATTTTGTGCGAATGTAAAGCTCCTTCTGTGAGTTTAACGCCCGATGTCGCTTTTCAAATTGCTACTTATAATACAGTGTTAAATGCTCCTTTTTTATTGATAACCAATGGTTTATCTTTATTTTTTTTGCATAAAAAAGAAGATAATTCCTACGAAAATGTTCCTTTTTTCTCTTCCCATTAAACACAAAAACCTCCCGCTTATTTGCGCAAGGAGGTTTTTGCAAGGAAAAAACGTCTATCACATTATCTCACCAAGCCTTTTAACCTAAGAATTGCGGTAGGCATATTCTTTGCGTTAGTGCTAATATCTAAGGTGTGCGTAAAAGTACCCATTTCTTCAGCAAAGAAAATGGCTGTAATTACACCAGACTCGCCCGGTTTTATGGTGCTGCTTGATAAAGTTGCCATCAAACATTCACAACTTGCCGACACTTTTTTAATCTCAAGTGGGGCATCTCCCGTATTTGTGATTTTAAACTCATGTGTCATGTACGACCTGCGAGAAACAAATCCAAAATCATTTTCTTGTGAATCATACTGAAACTTGATGTTTTGACCAAATACTTGCGTCAAACTCATCATCAAAAAGCATAAAAAAAGAACATTTTTCATTGTACAGAAGAAATAATTTAAAGTTAAAAATGAATAATATAGTTAATATGGTTTAATATTCCATTTGTTAAAAGCGAATAATATCTTGATTAACAAGCGATTAAACCTATTGTCTTTATATTTTCGTTACAAATGTATAGATTTAAACTGAAATTAAAAAAAAAAATTTGTATGTGAGTTCATTCATTTTGCATTTTTAGCAATAACACCATTGAAAAGCCCTATATTTGTTTCTTGTTTTCTTAAATCCATGAAGAAATTCCTCTCTTTTCCCTTTTTTACGAGTCCTTTTTTATGGGGCATTTATGGCATTTTGCTGGTTTTTCTGGCAAATTACTGGAATTTTAATGGTTTATATGGGCAAGATGCCTACGAATATTATCGCTGCTATTGCGAACTAGGGCGTAATAAAATGTGTCATTTCCCCATTCAATACCCAATTTGGGCAAAAAGTTTGGGGCTCTTTTTTTCGGCTCAAAATGCCCTGCAAATTTGGGCGATGCTTGCGGCGGTTGCTTCCCTTTTTTATGTAGAGAAATTTCTGCGCCTTTTTTCGGAAAATTTCACGCAAATTCGCCTCTTTGTACTTATTTTTGGCGCAAGTTCCCTCTATTTTTCACGTTTGAGTTTGTGCATCATGTCGGATACGACTGCTATTTTTTTCTGCATTGCAGGTGCCTATCACAGTTATTGTTATGTGGAAAAGGAGGGAAAAAGGATAGATTTGGTGTTTGGCTTACTTTTATTGCTTAATGCTGTTTTAACACGATATGCCACCATTTTTTTGGTAACTTTGCCAAGTTTGATAAGCCTTTATTTTGCCCTAAAAAGAAAGGAAGCCAAAGCATTAGCCCTAACTTTTGGCGTGGCGGCTTTTTTCGTGGGCTTGTCTTTCTTACTCAAAAATAATTATTTTACCTCTGCAGGACAGCATACGCTGCTTGTAAATTGGGATTGGAGACAAATGTTAGGGCAACAATTTACAAATGCAAGCGATGGTAGCGGCGCTTATGCCCAACCTAATTTCATTTTTTACTTATTATTTTTCTTGCATCCTGCCTATATTGCTTGGGGTAGTCTCTTTTTTGTGGGTACTTTTTTCACTTTTCGCGGCATTTCTAAAATGCAGATGCTTTTTTTATTCGTCCCTGCATTTTGTTATTGGCTTTTTTTGGCTGGCTCTTATCATCAAGGGATTCGCTTATTGTTGCTGATTTTTCCTCATTTATTGATATTTTATTTTCCTGCTTTTCAATGGATAAGCCAAAAATGTAAGCCTTATTTCTCACAAAAAGCATTGACGTTCATACTTTTATTAACTTGCATGGTACAATGGGCAATTTTCCCTTTTGCCACCAAAAAAATGCGCCAATGGAATGAAGTAGAAACGGAAATTGCGCAACGCCTAAAACAGCAATTGCCGCCTACTGCTACGATTTATACTTTAGGAATGGAAGGCGTTTTATTTGCACATGAGTTGCCCCAAAAAACCATTAGTCTATATGGGGATACGCTAACAAGTGTTGAAAATGAAGCATTTATTCTCATCCAAACAGCGGTTTTTGCAAAACAATGGAAAAACCTATTGCCCGAAAAGAACCTACAATTTTTGCGACAACAACAACCTTTTACGGTGAAAGATAGTTTTGATTTAGGTTGGAAATTGTATCATTAAGTAATTGATAATTAATAATGGAGAATGGATAATGATTTGAAAACCTTAATACCTTTTGATAAAGTGCTTAAATGATTGATATTCAGTTATTTAAATATGGATTATTTTCTTCGTTTTTTAACCACTCGTGCTTAGGGGAAAAATAAAGTACCAAACTTGCTTTTTTTTACCACGAAGTTTCACAAAGTATTTTCCTCAAAGATACACAAAGTTAGAAGTTAAGGGCTTTTTCTTTGTGTATCTTTGTGCTGGAACTTCTTCTATTTTGTGGTTTTTCTCCTAAAATAGGCACACTTAGTTTTCATTCATTCCTTATCGTAGAAAATTAATTTTATGTGTTTTATCGAGGTATATAATCGCATCAAATGCTTTCCCAATTGGAACAGTTTCTGTTTGAGTTCCCCATTCCTGAGAACCTGCACCATACATAATGGTCAAGTCTTTTTCTATTTCACATTTCATTGAAGAATTGGTTTTTATTTTCTTTACATCTAAAAACACATTGGGGCTTCCGAGCTGTTGGAGGCAAGCGGTAAAAGTGTTGGCTACTACTTTTTCAAAGGTATATACTTGCATTTTCCAGCCCACTTCGTTAGCATTATGAGGGAAAGCATAGAAGTCGCCTGTCCCAAAATCTGTGGCAATGTTATAAAAGGATTCTCCAAACCTTTTTTTTAGTTGATGCCCTAACACATCTATTATCCCATTTGACACCCAATCTCCAAGATGAACATTATGAGCCCAAATAAATGCTTTGGAATTTGATGGATTATTTTGTAAAATCCATTCCACATTTTCAGCCATATAAATGTCTCTGAACGTACTTTTCAAAAGTTCCGAATTTTGATGAATTGCGGATACAAATTGCCCAATCACTTCAAGATGATGATATGCTTCAGCGTAGGAGTTTTCATCTGTTTTTTCAATATACTGCTCCTTGTTTTTATCAAACAAATTCTTTAGCTTTTTATAAGTATTATAATAATCCCCCTTTTCTTCGTCTGTCATGGGTTGCCAAAGGTGTTTTGTAAAAGCAGTTTCCATATTCTCAATGCCGACTTTCTTTAAATACTGGTTCACTCTGTTTAAATCCTGAGTAACATACTGCATTTCCATTCCATATAGCGTCACTTTATGGATATGTGTTTTGTTATACGCTCTTAACCATTCCATCATTTCTACAAATTCGGTGGTTTGGTATCTCCAAGTAGAAATTCGGGTTTTGAGTATATTCAACAAACTGTCTGAATCGCCTTGTATGTAATCATTTAAAAAAGCAACTTCCCCAAAACCTGCCTCAATAATAAATAGGTTGAAATTATGATTTTCTACCAGATATTGTAATAACTCTTTCGGCAATTTAGTAAACTCAGAAGTCCCATGCGTGTCTTCGCCTAAACCCACAATCCTTACCTCCTCTAATTTGTCTTTAAGAAAGGTAAATGAACTTGCTTCAATCTTATCAAAAGGGCTTGAATAATCTTTTAGATTAGCAAGACATTCCTGTCCATAAGTTATTGTCTTTAAAGTCAGCAATATAAGAACTAATACTATATTTTTCATTTGTCTAATTTAGTGTTCATGGAAGAAAAAATAAGGGCATAATAAGGCCGTTTTGGCGTATTTGTTATTTTAATTGGTCAACTTCTGTTAAGTCCTTCTCTGTGTCATAAATCAGCAACCCTTGATTTTCTTTATCAAGTTGTCCGATTAATTTCCCTTCCTTATTCCAAACAGAACTAAGCCCATTGCTGAGAAAGTTGTCGCAATATCCCACAGAATTGGACATAAGAATGGGGGTCTTAAATTCCTTTGCGATGGAAGGAAAGTGCAAATACGCCTTATCTGTTCCTCTGTCTGGTTTGGAAGCACTTGCAATATATAGTTCCGCCTCATTTTCTTTTGCTTTGACAAAATGCGCTCGTTGAAGCGTTTCATAGCAGATTCCGAGGGCGATTTGTTTCCCTTTAATTAACTACACATAATACTAACCGTTGTAGGCTGTTTTTATTTCTGTTCGCATAATTTTTCAAATACTTTATCAATGATTTCGTCATTCGCATTGTTGTTCATTACAATAATACTCTCTCCTGTTTTTGGGTCAACAAAAGCATAGGTTATATAACTAATTTGTCGCCCTAAAATGCCCTACAACTTCTATCTAAGTAATTTACCAAAAGTGTTAATGTTTTTTGATTATCGTAAGTAATTGATAATCAATTATTTTAATCATTATCAATTCTCCATTATTAATTATCAATTACTTAATCGCCATTTTCCCCTTTTACAAAGTAATATCCACTCTTTTTAAGGTAATAATTGTCGTCGCCTTCTTCACCTTTGTAGAATTTGAAATGCTGTTTGGGTCTGTCGTCATACATTAAGGTAAGCGTACCATTTACCAGTTTAAATTCGCCTGTCAACAATTCCTCTTTTTCCAAACGGGCATTATAATCATTAAACTCAAATCTTCCATTTCTGTTAAACTGAATATTTACGGTTGCCGCATGTGGCGTGAACCAATATCCGATTAAGTTTTCAATATTGGACAATTCGTTTATGCTTGTTGAAGCTATTGCCTCGTGTTCTTGTATTGGAACTTCAGGCTGTTCGCTCTGTTTGCTTTGTTCCGCTTCCTTAAGCTCCAATTCCCTTTCTTTCAAGAATAATTCCCTCTCCTTTAACGCTAATTCCCTTTGTTTGTGGTTAATTGAATTACCACAACTCGCCAAGGTAATCAACAAAAATATCAATGCAATAAAGCGTAATGTTGTATTCATATTTTTAACATTTGGGTGTGAATTGTTTTGTTTAAGTATTCGGTTGTTATAACATTTTTTTATCACAAAAGAATAATTATCAATACTTTATATCTGTTTACTGTTCCCTGACACTAAGCGGCTATTGCTTTTCCCCATAATTAAGCAAAAGTGCAACAATGTTATCTAATTTAGCATCTTCCTCGTTACTAAAAACGATAGCCCCAACATTTGTGGCAGGGTCATAATACATTTCAGCAGTCGCCCCTTGTTCGCCTCCGCTATGCCCTAAAATTCTTTTGCCATTTAAGGTGTCATAGTAAAAGGACAAACATTGGTCGGCACTGCCAAATTGCAGGGTTTTCATGGTTGCCATACTGGAAGAGGATAAGATTTGCGTGCCATTAAAACTCCCGTTTTGGATAACCATCCTTAAAAAGTTGGATAAATCTAAGACATTTGTGCGCATCCCTCCATTAGGATAATCGGGAAAAGTATAATGTGGACTTCCATTAGTAACATTGGGCGAATAGGGGATAGCTATCTCAGAAAGGGGAATCCCTGCCAATTTCCATTCGGTTTTTGTCATGCCTAAGGGCGTAAAAATATGATTCTTACAGTAGGTATCAAAAGGTGTTTGGGAAATTCTTTCTACCAAATAGCCAACAAGCGCAGAAGCTAAATTACTGTAATCTTCATTTTTGCCAGGTTGATGATTGGAAAAATTATTCTCTGAGAAATATTGCCCATTGCTTAAAAACACCTCATCAAAATATGGGGCTCAGGTCATTGGGCAGTCGATGCCATAACATTTTATGTCAAAAGTCTCTTGAAAAACATCGGAAATACTAGAAGTATGACTTAACAACATTCGATAAGTGATTTTTTCATTTGGAAAATCTGGATTCCGAACGGGAAAGGGTAAATGCTGGTTAATATCGTCAT
>JBJXHA010000008.1:0-4340 GCA_046160275.1 Bacteroidia bacterium
CCAGCCCCTACGTGAACACGATGGCAGACATATTGTTATTATATCCCTTTCTGCAATAACTTGACCTATTAATAAGGCAGTTATTATGGGAAGGGATAATTATTTGCGTTAACTTGTTTTCTTCACTTCAATACTTGAAAAAAAGATTTATAGAACTGTTTCGCTTTTCATTAATCCCAATACGCCTAATCTATTATTAAAATGTTTGTATAGTTTTTAAATTCATATTAAATTGCAGCTCGAATAATAAAACTAAGCAAATAATATGAAATACAACGCAGATTGAGACAACATTTTAGATGATATAGAGGATGAACAAGCAGTGTTGTTGATTGGACCCGAAATTTTACAGTCAGAAGGGGAGTCATTACACAAGCGTTTACAAGATGCTTTGAAAAAGCGTAATCAGCAAGATATTGCCTATTTTTATGAAAGAGATGGCTTTTATCTTTTTAGTTCGCCTGAATCTAAAGTAAGAGTAGCAAGGGAAGTTAAGCGTTTTTATAAAAGAGCAACGCCCGATGAAGCGATTTTTAAGCAAATCGCGCAAATTCCTTTTTCGCTCATCGTTTCCGTCAATCCAGATACCTTTCTCTCGGAAGCCTTTTATCGTTATGGCATCAAACATCGCTTCCATTATTTCCAACACAATCATCGGAGCAACGAAAATGAGGGAATTGACAAGCCAAGTATCAAAATGCCCTTGATTTACAATATTTTTGGCTCAAAAGACCAAGACGATTCTTTGATATTAGATTATGATGATATGTATAAAATGCTCGAATCGGCATTAGGGAGTTCGAGTTTACCCCCCAAATTTTTGCGTAGTTTTCGCAATGCAAGAACCTATATTTTCTTAGGTTTTCGTTTTGATGTTTGGTACTCTCAATTCTTGCTTAAATACCTAAGCGGAAATGCAGCAAAAGACCAAATGATAGCCGTAAAATCTGATTTGAATAACGTTGATACACAAGGGTTTATCGTTCAGCAGTTCAAGGTTGAGTTTATGGGAAAGGATGATGACTTTTGGGGAGAATTGTTTCGACAATGTGATGACCGAGATATGTTGAGAAAAATTGTAGAAGAGACTACCCCCGAAGCGGTAAAAATTCATAAGCGTGTGGCAAATGGAGAATTGCATGAGGCATTAGAGATATTACAAGAGGGTTTTAGAGGAAAATCTGAAGCGAATGAAATTATTCTGTTACAAAGTCAATGGAATCGCTTGGAAGATGAGAAAGAGAAAATGGATAGCAGAGATTATAATCCACAAAGAAACCGACTGATTGATAGCATTTTAGAACTCACAAAAGACTTATGATTATGACAGAAAAACAGTTTCGCTATCCAGGGGTAAAACCTTTTCAAAGCACTGATAATCAACTATTTTTTGGTCGAAGCCAAGACATAGAGGATTTATTAGATGTGGTTTTGCTAGAAAAAATGGTGGTTTTGTTTGGAAAATCTGGTTATGGTAAAAGCTCTCTCCTTAACGCAGGACTTTTCCCGCGTTTGCAAGCAGAAAATATTTCTCCCCTTTTTATCAGAATTGGTAGTTATGTAGAAGGTCAATCCCATTCTCCTTTAAAAAGCCTAACACAATGGATTGACAAGGCTTGGGCTAATTCCAAGGAAGCCGATTTTTTGAAAGAAATGGCAGCAGGTGAAAGTCTTTGGCTTCAAATTAAACAAAAACAAAGCGCACTACAAAACCATTTTTTCTTGGTATTTGACCAATTTGAGGAGTTTTTTACGCATCCTATTTCCGAACAAATTGCCTTTAAAAAGCAATTAGCCGACTTATTATATACAGAACTCCCGCAAGTATTACGGGATAAAACAGAAAATTTGCCGCAAGAACAGCAGCGTTTTCTTGCAAACACCTTCGAAGTAAAAGTCCTTTTCTCGATTCGCTCTGATAGGATGAGTGGCTTAGATACCATGAAAAGTGAGCTGCCAGCGATATTACACAAACGCTACGAACTCAAAGGCTTAACAAAAACGCAAGCAAAAGAAGCCATTGAGCAGCCTGCAGCCTTAGTAAATGAAAGGTTTATCTCTCCGCCTTTTTCTTATTCACCTGCCGCGCTTGACCTCATGCTATCCAAACTTGCAGGTACAAGCCAAAATATTGAGGCATTTCAGTTGCAGATATTGTGTCAATATATCGAGGAAAATACGGTCTTATTGAAGGGGATAAAACACATAGAAGCCTCAAACCTGCCCGATATGAGCAATATTTATGAGGTATATTATAAAAGACAAATTGAAAAATTGCCTCAAGAAAAGCGAACACTTGCGCACTTAGTCATTGAGGAGGGATTGCTTTTTGAAGATATAGCAACAGGGGAAGCGCGACGATTGAGTGTAGATGCTGCTGTTTTAATGACTAATTTTGGGATAGACCAAAGTTTTTTACGAAACCTAGAAAATACCTTTTTACTTCGAAGAGAAGCCAATAGTTTGGGCGGTTTTAATTATGAAATTAGCCACGACACCTTGATTTCACCCATACAAAAGTTTAAAGCAGCGCATCGAGCCGAGCAAAATCGCTTAGAAAATGAGCGAAAACAGCAGGAGGTTGAAGCGGAGGCAAAAGCAGCATTGGCACAAGTAGTAAAAGAAAAAGGCTTACGTTCACGGGCAGAAAAGGCTAGAAAAGCTGCATTCATTGTAACAGGATTGGCGTGTTTTGCGCTCCTACTTGCTTTGTGGCAATGGAATCGCTCGCAAAATTTGTTAGAAAAAAATTATAAAGTTACCCATGATTATGTGATGGTAAAATTGAATACTTTTACTGAGGATTCTATTTTTATTTTGCGTTTTGAAAACCTTATACAGGCAGCTAATGCTGACAGAAATATTCCCCTTGGGCATAAATACAGCAGCCAGCAACAAGTGAAAAATAAGTATGCCGAGTTAATTGCTTGGTTTGTAGTTTGTGGACAAGGCAACCAAAGCAAAAGGGAAAAGGAACATTTACAACGAGCCTATCATTTCCTACAATTAGCCTATCAGTTTACACAACAGCAAATGCCCCCAATAGGTACAGATACACTTGCTTATTTGGAGAAACAATATCCCATATTTGCAGATACTGAAACGCTAAAAGGCTTGCGTAAGCGAATTTACTATCCCAAAATGCTTTCTATCAAAGGAGGTACTTTTCAAATGGGAAATTGTATGGTAAGTGAAAAAGCCAATGAGCCAGACGAGTTGCCCATACATACTGTTCAAATAGACGATTTTGAATTGGGAGAAACAGAAGTAACTGTGTGGCAATATTTTCTTTTTTGTGAAATAACAGGTTATGAAAAACCTCCGCTTTCCCGCTTGGGCTGGCACGGAGATGCGCCCGTTGTAAAGGTTACTTGGTATGATGCCATGCAATATTGCCAATGGTTGAGTGAAAAAGAAAAATTATCGCCTGCTTTTCAGTATGAAGAAGCAAAAGATGGCAAAAGTGCGAGAGATACTACGAGTTATCAAGGAAACTTTGACCCAATTACCCATAAATGGCAAGGAGAGGGCTATCGACTTCCCACAGAAGCGGAGTGGGAATATGCTGCAAGGCTTACCTCTTCAGGTGTTTCTTATGATTTTGAGTATGCAGGTTGCAATACTGCAAATGCAAAGGAATACGTTTATTTTGACCAATATAACAAGGGGCAACCAACATTCGTTAAGCAATTAAAACCCAATGGTATAGGTTTGTTTGATATGTCGGGTAATGTGTATGAGTGGTGTATAGATAATTATGACGAACATTTTTATGAAAAAGCAAACAAAGCCACGAATAAACTTAATCTTTGGAATGATAAAACAGCAAAGGAAAACCGCACTATAAGGGGTGGTTCTTGGTTTGGGGCATTGCCTAAATGCCGCGTTTCTAATCGTTTAGCTTTTACGGCTAATAACGGTACTGACAATTTTGGGTTTAGAGTGTGTCGAAAAAAGTAATAAATGTTATTTTGTTTGAATAAACTATCTCTATGCTTCCTTCTCGTTTAACACAAGCCCTTGCAGAAAAAGGGGAAGTGCTTCGCGCTTTGTTAGTAGCTTTTCACTTGAAAGAAGAGGAGTTGCAAGTGTTTCTTCGTGCGTTTAAGCAGGAAAAAGTGCTAGAGGTGTGGGCAAAAAAGGAAGGAAATCCCTATCAGTTGTTAAAAACTTACCCTATTTGCGCGGCTTCTGGGGAACTTGGTCCGAAAAAAAGGGAAGGTGATAAACAAGTGCCTGAAGGTTTGTATGAAATTGTTGCTTTTAATCCAGAAAGTAAGTATCATTTGTCTTTGCGCCTCAATTATCCTAATGAATATGACCTTTTACACCACAGCGAT
>JBJXHA010000009.1:0-3318 GCA_046160275.1 Bacteroidia bacterium
GATGAAAATAAAATAGTGTTCTGTCCCATTGTTTGGAAAAATGTTAAAAATGTTAGAAGTATTGAAAATGAAAATTTCATAATGTGTTTGTATCGCTTTCTTTTGATGGGACAAAATTAGAAGCGATACGTCACATTTTTCTTAAACAAGTTTAAGAAACGATTTTCCTTCGTATTTGACTTAGGTATTCAGGCGTAATATTCAGATAGGACGCGATCAGGTATTGGGGTACACGTTGAAGTACATCTTTGCGATTCGTAAATAAATTTTTGTATCTCTCGATCGGAGGTAATAAAATCACCTCTCGCACTTTTTGTTCCCAGTTGGCAAATAGATTCTCGGCTACCAAACGTCCGGCTTTCTCAAATTGACAATCCGATTTGTAAAGTTTTTCCAATTCTGTTTTTGACAGTATCAATAGCTGCGATTCTTCAAGTGCTTTGAAATTCTTTTTAACGGGTATCCCTTTTATAAATGAAGGGTAATCTGCCATATAGCAGCCTTCGAAGCAAAAGTCTTCGATAAGTTCTTTTCCTTCTTTTGTGTAAAATGAATAAAAGGAACCTTGTTGAACAAGGGCGATATGATTGCAAAATTGCCCTTCGGACAAATAATTGGCACCTTTTTCAATGCTTTGGGGAGTAAATTTGCTCAAGAAAACGTCAACTAAATCATCCGGCAATTGCAATAATTGCTTAATTTCTTTTTTAATCTTGTTTATCATTTACTTGATTTTAAATGTCGAAAAGTTAAAGCGAGTAGTCCCGGTTTCATGCTCACATGTATTTACTAAAGATAAATCATTTAAGGTGTTAAACCACTTCTAGAAATTTTCTCTAACCATGATTTTTTGAAAGGAGCAAATTGATTAGCTTTAATTAATGCGATGGTCAAACGTAGTTGTGAACTAAAGGTCACAAGAATTAAACTAACAGCAAGAAACAAACATACAGAATGACAGACGGGCAAAAAACATTACCAACATGGATACTTATTGTATCAGGATGTTTTGCATTACTTGGACTTACGGTAAGTTCATCATTATGCTTTTCACCACAATCGGTTTTGCAGACAGTTGACCTAAACGCAAAAGGAGTTGACTACTTAATTTATATGTGGGCAGCCCGACAATTTGCCCTTGGGTTTATCTTTGGCTTTGCAACATTTAAAAAATCGATTCCCATGTTGTCCATGGCTTATCTATTCTTTTTAGTAATGAACGTTGGCGACTTTTTTATCGGCATTTCACAACACGACAGCTCACTTTATGTGGGCGCTGGAGTGATGTGCATTATTGCTTCGACAATGCTCTACTTTATAAACAAACAATCAAAATGACCAAGCAACCTGTAAAAAAAACAGCTGCAAAAAAATCAAAACTGGCAGAGATTAAGACAAAGCAAACTTCTGCAAGTGTGGAGGATTTTGTCGGTTCAGTTAAAGATGAGCAAAAACAAAAGGACAGCATTGTGCTTTTGCAAATGATGAAAAGGGCGAGTGGAGAAGAGCCAAAAATGTGGGGTGTTTCACTCCTTGGCTTTGGAAGTAAAATATATAAAAGCCCAACGAGCGGCAGAGAGGTTAATTGGTTCCTAATCGGTTTTTCTCCACGTAAGGCAAATCTGTCTGTATACCTGATGATCAACCATAAGGACCACGCAGCTACCATTAAAAAGTTAGGGAAACATAAAACTGCTGGTGGTTGTATCTATATCAATAAATTGGAAGACATTGATCTGAAAGTTCTGAAATCATTGATAGAGGCATCATTAAAACAATGAAAGATCAAGTCGGTTTTGTGAACAAATCCAAAAGATACAGTTAACCCAGTTGTTTTAGGTCGATTTATAGTATGTATAAGTATTAATGGAAAAGCTGAAAAACTATTTTGAACAATTGGGTTTTGAAGGCACCAACCTAAAGAGAATTGTCGATTCATTTTCGTTGCAGGCATTTGAAAAGAATGATTTTGTGGTGGAGTATGGAAAGACGAGTAAGAATATTGGTTTTATCAATAGCGGCATGTTTCAATATTATGTGTTGAAGGATGGAGAAGAAAGAACCTCCTATATAAGTATTGAGAATACCTGGTTTGGATCCCTTCTTAGTTTCATAAATGAAACGCCCGCACAGGAAAATGTAAGAGCACTAACGAATGGAAGCATTTATTTGATAAGTAAAACAAGTCTTAAAAAGTTAGTAAACGAGATACCAGGTTTTAATTCTTTTTATATCGGTCTTTTAGAGCAATCGATTTGTGGCATAGACGCCAGTCGTTTTGATCTTCTTATACTTAGCGCGGAGGAGCGTTATGAAAAATTGCTTCGGTCAGAGCCACAACTTCTACAGCAGATCCCTTTGCAGTACCTTGCTTCCATGCTTGGCGTTACTCCACGCCATCTCAGCAGAATAAGGAATACTATCCGCTAATTGCATTTCTGGACATTTGTCCAGTAGAAGCCTTTCTGGACTCCCCACATTTGTATCGTCATTAAACAAAAGACGATATGAAAAAAAACACAAATATTTCTGCACTATTCTGCGCAACACTCTTGGTAGCCTCGGCATCAACAAGCACTTTCTCGCAAAGCCGGTTTTCAAAAAATGAACTGAGCATCAATGGATTCAGGAATCCATCCGTAGGTCTTGAGTATCGCCACAAACAGTTATCCTACCATGCTGGCTATTATCCAACCGCTTTTGCGTCTGGCGAAACGACAAGCTTCATGAAAGTCGGTGCCACTGCCTGGTTTCTACCAGTAGGAAAAAAAGAAAATCCATCTTCCTTCTATGCTGGTGCATCCTATCTCAGAGGTTTCAACCGCGACTATGAAGGCAAAAATGCCTTGGGTATGGAAACTGGTTTTCGGTGGATGGTATGGAAAGGTCTTAACCTCAGGATTGGAGTAATCGCGGTGGCCGCTTCTGGTGAAAGCTTGAAGATCAATCCAACTCCGGGGATTAGCTATTCATTTTTCTTTAAATAGAAATATCAATTAATGAATATGAAACCAAAAAAAACAATAGGAGGGTTATTCATTGCAGGAGCTATGGCCTTATTTATTCCTTACAATATTCTGATCGTCATATTTGAATATCCTGATATTCTAAGGCAACCCACGGCTGTCATCTTAACCAAATTTCACGAAGGAGGGAACTCATTAATTTGGACTTGGTTTGCTTTTGCCATAACAGGTATTCCGTTGTTACCTGCTTATATTCTATTAGGACAAAAACTTGAGCATAAAACTTCACTGGCACGCGTTGCCACTACCATAGGAGTCATTGGCCTGATTGTCCAAATGATAGGTTTACTTC
>JBJXHA010000010.1:0-5630 GCA_046160275.1 Bacteroidia bacterium
GATAAGTTGAGAAAAGTAAGGGACTTGGCAAAACGTTCAAAAAAAGAAAAACTGGCAAGATGATGGGTTTCTGCTGTAAGGGGAATGTGTAAGGTCAAAATATCTGCCTGCTCAAATATTGTTTCCATGGAAACTGCTTGGGCAAATTTGTCGCCATAATTTTCTTTGTATTTATCATAAGCAAGTACCTGACAATCAAAGCCTGATAGCTTTTTTGCTACGGATTTTCCTGTATTTCCATATCCTACAATTCCTACCGTTTTTCCTTTAATTTCGAGGGCGCGATTAGGTTCACGAATCCATTCAAAGCGTTTGACTTCTGCATTTGCTTTCATAAGTTGATGGTGCAAAGCAAGCAACATTCCTACCGTTTGTTCTCCTACCGAGTCGGCATTTGCTCCTGCGGTATTGCAGGCAAGAATATTTTTTTCGGCTAAATAAGGCAAATCAAAATGATCTAAGCCAACCCCCGCACGAATGACCAAATGCAATGCCTTTGCCCTGTCAATCAAGGCATTATCTATTTGGGTTTTGCTATTTAAAATTAAGACATTCACATCTTCAATCAGAAGTAAAATTTCATCGCGTTGAATTTCAGGTAAATACAAAACCTCTGCATTCGGAAGTTGTGCTAAGGCTTCGATGGTTTTATTTTGAAAAACGTCAATTAGTAGAATTTTCATGAAATATGATTGAAATAGCGAACAAGTAATGGATAATTAATAATTGATAATGAAAAATGATATTAACTTGCTTATTGTCAGTATTTTAGGTGCAAATATTAACATAAACTAATTTTTACCAAGTACTTATTTTAAGAATAAATAGTTAATGTACTTGAAAAACTAAAATCATTCTGTTAGTTTTAATTCATTTATAATTGCCATAAAAAACGAACAATAAACCTAGAAATCTGGCTTATTGTTCGTTTGTATGAAAAGATAAAAAATTATCGAATTAAAGTTACAGACATCACCCTGTTTTTAGATATTTTAGAGGCATTCGTTCTAAAAGTAACACTGCAAGTATAAACCCCTTCAGGAACGTCTTCGCCTGTGCGTTGGTCTTTTCCATCCCATTCTACCTCTCCATCACTTTGATATACGAGATTTCCCCAACGGCTATAAATTCTAGTACGAATCTCTGGAAAGTTTTTGCTTTTGCCTATGGTGAATACATCATTAATATTGTCTCCATTAGGCGTAAACGCTGTGGGAATCATTACATCTGTAATATTCAATACTCGAATTACTTTGCTGATAGAATCAATGCAACCTTCGCCATTTGCAATAATTAGCACTACATTGTAATCGCCCTCGCTGTCGAACTCAAAATTTGGTTTATTAGAACCTGCTACCGTAGAGTTAGCAAACGAATTAAGTGGATCGTTAAATTTCCATGTATAAGTATAAGCATTGGTAGAAGTAGAAAGAAAATAACAAGTTTGCCCTACTTCTGCAAGAAGCGGATCTGCCATTGTGGTAAACGCATTAGGCATAGAATCAACACTTGCAACATAACCCGCCGTAGGTTGAGGACTTACATAAATATGTGCTGTATCCACCCAAAAACTACGACAACCTGCCAATGGCGATAATGCATAAGCAATATAAGTTTCATCGCTTGTTACATTGGTTGATTTGAATTGTGTGCCTACTTCTAAGATATTATTATTAAGGTCTCTCCATTCTGTTTGAACACCTGGTGGTGTAACCCCAACAAGTACCGCATCAGCACCATAGCATACAGTTTTGTCTGCAACATTTGGTGCGCTAGGAACATTATCTACAAACGCTTTGGCTATGGTACGCCCTACACTTCTACACGCTCCTTTTAACGTCTGTACATAAAAGGTTGTGTTAGAGGTAAGGGTTGGGGTTGTGAATGAAGTACCTGTTGCCAAGGGTGTTGTCGAACTACTGGTTGAAAACCATTGGAAATTTGAATTACTAGGACCTACAGCTAACAAAGTAGCACTTGTATTGGGACAAATGGTATCGCCTCTTACAACTGGATTAGAAGGTAATGGAATCATTTTCACCAATACGGGAGTTCTATTGCTTGGGCAGTTTGCGATACGTGCTTCGACAAAGTAATAGGTATCTAAGATTATGTTTCCTGTGGTGAACGTACTTCCAACTGCCAATGTGTTACTTGTTGTTGAGTTTGCATACCATCTGTACGTTAAGGCTGGTAAGACAGGATTAACGTATAAATTTGCGGGTGTATTATAACAAACCGTATCTCCAACCGCGTTGGGAGGTGCTGGCGCAATGGCTACTTGTAAGGTAATACTCGTTAAGGTTGTGCTTGTGCAACCCGTTGCTGTGCTTGTACTAGATACATACAAGGTTGTGTCTCCTAGAACAGTTCCAACATTTACAGTAGGACCTGAATAAACAGGCGCGCCACCTTGCGCAACATTATACCAAGTAAAGGTTACACCTCCAGGAGCAGTAGCTTGAAAAATACCATCTTGCCCTGAACAAACAACGGGTGCGTTTACGGTTGGTGGGTTTGGAGCTTGTTTTACCGTAATCGTAATAGAAGGACGATTGCTTTCACAAATTCCGCCTGCTGTTACAGATGCATAATAAGTTGTTGTGCTAGAAAGGGCTGGCGTATTAAAAATAGGTCCAGATGCAATTAAAACTCCTCCAGGTGCAGGACCATCATACCAATTAACGGTGCCTGTTGTGGTGGTATTAGCAGTGAGAGTCGCACTTTCCCCCGAACAAATTTGAGAAGCCGCCGCAGTGAGGGTAGGGGGGGCAGGTTTAGGCGAAACGGTAATTGTTACATCATCATTTGCCGCACAAGAACCAATGCTTGTGGTAACAGTTAAAGTATTAACAATATCATTTGCGGTTGTATTTGTTTGTGTAAAAGTAGGATTAGAAGCCGTAGAAGAAGATAAATTCCCCGCAGGACTCCACAAATAAGTGTAAGGTGCTGCTAAAGGATCACTCGCGCTTTGAGGTGCCACCCCAATTTGGACGGGGTCGCCTGAACATACGGTAGCGTCAGTTCCTGCATTTGATTGGTTAGGAGCAGCCACCAAAATCAAAGCGTTTTTGATTGAGTGAGTATTAGGGCTATTTCCATTTGCGGCGGTAAATCCAAAGAAAACAGGAGTCGTAATCAGATAGTTCCCCGTTACAATAGGTGCTACTCCGCCATCTAAATAAATACTAATTGCGCCATTGTCATATACTACTCGGCAGTTATGATAAGCATTTTGAATTAAGTTAGGGACTGTTGCTTCGGGTCCCCCTACACATTCATCTGTGGAGTTATAGCGCAACTGCACAGATGGGTTTGCAGGACCGCAATTATCGTAGGTATCGAAACAAACAGAAAATCCCGTAAATACAGGCATTCCTAATGTTCCTCCTGTATTCGAAACAGGATTAGGAATAGCAGAGGCAACAACGAAAGCCATGCCATCTGCGCCATTTACGCCATCAAAAATCCGAAAGTCAAATCTCGTTTCCCAATAATCGCAAAATGCGCTAGGGGTAAGTTGGCTATTATAAAACAAACCACCCGCTCGATTGGGAACTGCCATCGTCAAAATGGCTTCATTAGAAAAACCATCAGGGTCTCCCCCTGTATCGTTGACAGAGGCTGCGGGGTTTGTTCCGTCAGAGAGAAGTTGCCAGCCTACAGTATTCATTAGGACACCACCTCCATCAAGTACGCCAAACGTTTGAAGGCTCGCTAATTGTGCAAGGCTCGATTGTCCCAACAGGGCGAACAAGCAAAAGAATGAAACTAGATATTTCTTCATGTTTTATATGTAGAACGATATTATGTAGAATGAATCAGAAAAATTTCCCAAAAATAACGCTAAAAAATAAAAACCCAATGTGTTTTTTGCCTGAATTTAGTCATTTTTTTACTGAATTGGCTATTATTGGCGTATGAACGGTTTTATTTGCCGTTTTTATGCTTTCCCCAAAAACCATTATACCCAAAAATCGCGCAAAGTTAACAGCTTAATTCGCTAATCTAACGTTTTTTTTCGATAAAAATGTTATTTTTGGTGCAAATACAGAACTTTTTTTTTAATGACTTGAAAATCAAGTATATAGTTTTTGCTTTTGGGGTAGTACAAGAAAATAGTAGGGTTTTATGAAGTATATTGATTCATTTTTCATAATAGTAAATTAATGAATATTTCCAATATATCACATATTGATATTGCTAGGATTGGTAAGGGCTTCGTATTTTGTTGAAATTCTTATTTTAAAAAAAAGTGCTTCTTTTATTTGCCTAGCATTTTGTCTGAAAAGGGGTAAAATGAGGGGAGGTGTACTTTGCCTACTTTCCGCACTATTGATGGAAGTATTGAGTTAAATTATTGATTAATAAATAATTACAAGTATTTTGAAAGTTCGCTTAAAGTACGAAAAGTACGGTGATTTTTCGCCCTATGTTAGCTAGTTTTTAGGCTAAGATAGGGATTTGTTTTATAGGTAAGCCGTACTTTTCGTACTATTTACTTATAATGTGCTGTTTACTAATACTTTAATCTCTTCGCCTATTTTGCTTTTTTGTACATTGCTTGTTTTTGCAAAGTTTTAAAATTGGAATATATTGTCTTTGAAACAAAAGAAAAAGATGTGAATTGCTTCCATATTTGAAGTAACTCGTTTTGATTCTATATTTTAGGTTTATGCCAAGCGGCAGTAAGCGTTCTTTGCAAACCAGCCTTTGCATCGCCATTTCTTTGCCCGCGATTGCGAGTTGTGTGGCATTTTGCGCATAGCCCTGCGCCGACAACTGCGTAGCCGCCAACGTCTCCATTGCGTTCTTTTGGTTTTGGTCTAAGCCTGTGATGTTATCAAATAAACCCTTGGTAGAGAGCAAATTCGCTGCCAAACCCAAGCCCTGCGGGTCGGGAGCATTTGGGGCGTTTTGGATATTTATCATCGGTGAGGCGAAATCCTTTGCCGTTAGATTGGGGTTCGTTACCACAGGCGTAGGCGTATTTATTGGATTTATCGCCGTAGGCTCATCAATCGGATGTTCTTCCCATTTCCAAAAACGCGTGTCATCTATTTTCTCACAAGCATTACAAGCTCCCTGCACTGCTTCGGCAAATACCCCGCGTGTAGGCACACTCACCCGATAAGGAGGAATAGGCGTAAGAGGTTGATAATGGTCGAGTAAAGTAGCCTTTGCCTTCCCATTTTCGTCAAGCGGAATCGTATAAGTTGGGTCTAATTGATAGCCACGCGCCACAGGCATCACCAAACAATTGCCCACAATCCCAATCAAACGATTTTCGACCACACTTTTACCTACTTCGATTTATTGTGCCTTTGCTATTACAAAAAATGCTTAAACTTGCAGAAAATAACTAATCATCTGGTTTTGAACGTTCAAACTTTATCACTTTTCCCGTTTGTGTATCTATCCATAAATAGTAGTGATATATGCCTCCATTTTTAATTCTTCCAGAAATGAGCCAAGCTCCATTATGTAAATGCAGCGGAGGATAGGGAGAAATGAAGTCATATTTTTTTGCGACTTTCAAGGCTTGCGTCCAACAAAAAGGATAGATGTCGTGATTTATTATTTTTTTAACATTTCCTAAAGTATCATACTCTGTCGATTTACCAACT
>JBJXHA010000011.1:0-8860 GCA_046160275.1 Bacteroidia bacterium
TTCCTCCATTAATCGTACTTTAAGTTTGACATTTATTGCATTCTTGATTTATGCGCTTATAGCTGTAGGTAGTACAACTGACCTTATGTTGCTAATACCAGATACTCCATTGAATCTTCCAATAATAAACATAAACCTTCCATTGGTGCCGTTTTATGTTATTTTGCCTATCTTCATTTTCGGATTACATCTTAACTTGTTGATAAACCTATTAGAGCATCGTCGTAAACTTTACAGGTGGCATAAAATAATAGAAGATGCAAGGCAAGATGTAGATAAAGCTGTGGAATGGCTTCAACCTTTTTTGTTTAATCAGGCCTTAATGAAGGGTTCAAATACGATTGACCATATTGCGGAAAAAATATTAACCGAAGTCAGTGCTTATTTTTTACCATTATTTTTGTTGTTATTTATCCAATTTCGCTTTTCTGATTATCAGTATTTCTCAGTGACAGCCATTCACTCTGTCATATTCATTCTAGATGCAGGTTTAATATTTTATTATAGGGCATTGATTCAAGCAAAAAATCAGTCAAACAATAAAGCATTCCAATTAAACTGGGAGAACGGCTTTTTACACTTTATATTGTTAGAGAGATTAGTAGTTAGGGTTGTGAATTTATGGGAATGGATTAAGTGGAAATTTTCGAAACAGAAACCTACATCTCCTTATAAATCGAAATCAAAACTGGCAATAAATTGGTTTGGATTTTTCTCCACTCCAGTCTTTTGGTTTACAATGATGTATAGTGTTCTAAATGCGGCGATTGTGGGATGTTGTACTTCTCATGATGTAAATCCAAAATTACTGTCTTTTTTGACGAGTCATAATTGTTGGTATTGGGTTTACAAACCATATTTAGATGTTCATGGAGCAACTCTTGTAAAAAAGGCTCCCCCAGATAATATGATAGCTGAAGTTAGAAAAAATTCAATTGATAGTTCTGACGTAATTGATTTATGGGTGAAAACTTCAGAGGGCATTGATTTTAGTAATAGATGTTTTAGATGGGCTAATTTCAGCGGGTGCAAATTATTCGGTGCCATATTTAATGATGCCCAACTTCAAGGTGCAAATTTGAATAATGCACAACTGCAAGCTGCGATTTTTCTTAAAGCAAATTTTCAGGGCTGTGATTTATATGATGCCGAACTACAAGGGGCTCGCATGAATGGAGCACAGCTGCAAGGAGTAGACATGAATCATGCACAGCTTCAAGGTATTTACTTAACCGGAGCCAAGCTCTGGGGCGCCAGTTTACAAGGGGTACAATTTTTGGGCGCCAATTTGATTGGAACTCAATTCCAAGGTGCCGATTTAAAAGGAGGACAGTTCAAAGAAACTAATTTAATGGGCGCACAACTTCAAGGAGCTTATTTGGCTGAAACACTATTTGAGGGTGTATACTTGGAAGAGGCCAGCTTTGCCTTTGATTTGCCCCTTAAATTTCATAAATGCTATTTTCATTCGCTCCCTAGATTAACCGATCAGAGATTTGAGTTATCTCTTACGCAATATGAAGAAATTCCAGAAGGTACACGCAGAGAATCATTTATTAAAAATGTAAACGAAGCAAGAAGTAATTTGAATAAAAACTTGCCTCCTAGCGTTAATTTCACAGACTTCTTATCAAACCGCCTTTCTAAGGTTTGTGATGAAAATTTTGATTTTCACATGCTATATTTGGGTGCTCATTCTCATAATGACCCAAATGTCAAAATATATTCAGACACTTTGATACGCTACACAAGGATTCATTGTAATGAAAAATTACCAAAAAAATTTATTTTACTATTTTGATTTAACTTTTAATTCGAAACTAAATAGAATTATTTTATTACTAACACGACAAATATCAAATGGGCAAATTACTTAAGTCAATCGCCGTAGTACTAATAACATTTATCATAAGCTACTTAGTGGTTGAGTACGCACCATTCTTTTATCTTTGGTTTTGGGTATTGTTTTTCTTTGCTGCAGCTCTTTGCTTGCTTTTTATCATGTTTGATTCGAGCATAACATTAGATCAAAAAAAAATATATTGCTATTCACTAATCTTAATCACTATTGGCATAAAACTTTCTGCTCTTGGCTTTCGTTCTTTATCGTATACTAGTTCAGAAATCATCTCCACGCATAATTTTAAAATTCGAATAAACAATAATAATGCTAATTCTTTTTTAGGTAATCCATCAGGTACTTTGACTATAAAAACGGATTCACATGTTTTAGTTTTAAAGAATGTCAACACTTTAGCTTTGTTTGATAGCTTACCCGACAAATTCAGGAACAAAAAAGTATATTTAAAGTATATAGCGAAAGGATTTCTCCCCTTAGACACAAATATTATCATTAGGAATAAAAATTCCTATACTTTTTCAATTTTCAGAGATGACTACTATTCAAAAATCAAGGGCTTTATTTATGATGAGTTTGGAAATCCATTAGAAGGTGTTAATGTTTCAATTCCTTGTTGTGCTGTCTCAACTGATTCATTAGGAACGTTTTTGATTGAAATTCCTTTAGAAAATCAACGAAAAGAACAACAAATCTGCTTATACAAGGATGGCTTTGTTACAAAAAAAACAACAACGCGAGTTGAGCCAAACGAACTTTTTATTGAATATTTATCAAGATAGCAACACCCAACATTCCCAACGCCCGTATAAAAACACCCACCCGTTCCTCTTAGCCTTCCTTCCCACCAACAAAAAAACGTGTTGTGCGTGGTTTTCAACCCCACCCTCCCCAACGCCCCTATAAAAATACCCACCCCATCCATCCAGTCTCCTCAGAGACCCCTTGAAAGGCTGTGACTATAGAAAATAAGTGAAAATAAATTTGTTGTTGTAAACTCTGGGCTATAACTTTGCGAATAGAAATTTTCAAAGAGTTCCCTTGGTGGTTGAGGACTCCGTTTTGTGTCGGAAAGTCACCTGAGTTGCGGCCAAAGCAAATATGTACTCAAAGGGGAGGAAGTTGCGTATATAGAACAGTTAGGGCATATGCCAAGGAACAACATAAAAAAATCAAAAGCAAATTGAAAAAATGAGTAGAATACACATATCACACACGGACATTGCAAACTGGGCAATAGACAAAGTAAACCTACCAAAGGATAAGGCTACAGAATATAGAGAACAAGCAAATAGGCTTAGAGAGAAAGTTCAAACTTATATATCTGAACATCCCGATTTCACTTTAAAAAAAATGTTACTTTCAGGAAGCTTAGCCAAGGGTACAGCTTTAAGATCATTAAACGATATTGACATTGCATGTTACATCTCTGGTGCAGACGCACCTCAAGACATACCAAAATTACTTGAATATCTTGCTGAAAGATTGAGGAAAGCATTTCCAAATTTTACTCCAGACCAAGTTAAACCGCAAACATACTGTGTAACAGTATCCTTCAAAGGAAGTGGATTAGACGTTGATATTGTTCCAGTTCTTTATTATGGTGACCCGAACTGGTATGGAAAGCTGGTTAGTCAACATGATGGATCGTTTCTTGAAACATGTATTCCTAGACATCTAGAATTTATTCGAAAGAGAAAAGCCGAGAATCAGTTTCATTTTGCTCAAGTTATTCGCTTACTAAAATTTTGGGTAAGAAATCAAAAACAGGAAAATGAATCATTCAAGTTTAAGTCATTTATGGTCGAACTAATACTTGCAAAACTGGCAGATGATGGATTGGATTTTTCTGATTATCCAGAAGCAATGCAATGTTTTTTTACATACTTAGCCAAAAGCAACTTAAAGGAAATCATTGTTTTTAGTGATTATTATTCAATTAGTGAGGCTAAAGGACATGTTGAACCCGTTAGGATTATTGACCCCGTTAATCCCAAAAACAATGCATCTAAGTTGTATACAAACCAACAGGCTCAAATTATTATTCAAGCTGCATTAAATGCAGGTGACGCTATTGATGCGGCTCTAAGTGCAACAACAAAGGAAAAAACAATATACTACTGGAAAAAAATATTTGGACCCTCATTTAATATTTAATAAACAATGGAAAGTTCTAGTTACACATTTAATACGACCTTTACACTTACTAATGCAAAGTATCTTGCATCAAAAGTTGCGACTGATCTAAAGAGAATTCAGAGATTTTATAATTATCCTACAGACGGTCAAATCGCAGACTACGAAGCTGAAATTACAGAACTGCTTAAGGAAGGTTATCTTGATAATATAACTTATGGCTTTAGAAGAAATGGTATTTGGATTAAGCCTTCAATAAAATACAATTCGGTAGAATTATCCAATGGAGATACTGATGATGATCCTGGTAAAATTGCAGTTGGTGCCGATATAAGTAATGCAACATTTGGTTCCTTTTTATGTAAAAACAAAAAGTGGGATAATTTAAACCAAACTGAAAAAGATAATTTTCTAAAGAAACTTCCATTTCAAAGAACTGATGGAAGCACTCCCCAATCTGATGGATATTTTAGTAACGACCTTACCTACGGCTCAGGCGGAAAATCAATAAATCGATCATCTTTAAAATAAAACGCAAATGGAGGGTGGAAAACCAAATTTTGATGAACTTTTCGAAAAAGTTTTATTATACCCCGATTTTGAATATCAAGAGAGACTAAATATGTTGGTCGGTTTAGATAATCAGAAATTGAGATTAATCAAAATAATAAGTTTATTAGTAAATCCTACGGGAATTGAAGAGTGGGCACACAAACATCACAAGGGCACTAAGAAGGCATTAAACTATGTTTTAAGACGTCCTCCGCTTATTGTTTTAGAAGGTGATGTTGGATCAGGCAAATCAGAACTAGCTACAACAATCAGTGATGCAGTCGCACGACAGGAAAAAATTGAAATACAATTATTACCTCTTAGTTTATCTACAAGAGGACAAGGAAGAGTTGGTGAAATGACAAGATTAATTTCAGCCGCATTTGATTATACCATAGAAAGAGCAGAAAAACTGAAAAATAAATCAAATAGTTCATCAAGAGGTGCAGTAATTCTGTTAGTTGATGAAGCAGATGCATTGACTCAATCTAGAGAAAATGCTCAAATGCACCATGAAGACAGAGCAGGCGTGAATGCATTTATTCGGGGAATTGACAGAATAGCAAATGGTAAACTACCTGCTGCTATAATTATGTGTACAAATAGGATGAATGCACTTGACCCTGCCGTCAAAAGAAGGTCTGCTGATATACTTTCATTTGGGAGACCTACCGAAGAACAACGTAGTTTGGTCTTAAAAGAACCACTTGAAGAATTAGGCTTTACAGAAGAGCAAATATTTGAAATAGTTAAAGCAACTGGTTCAAATAATGAGGATAAAGAAGGTTTTACATTTTCTGATTTAACACAACGGCTTATTCCTTTAATAATTCTGAATGCATATCCAAACAGCCCAGTCGAATTTAAAAGTGCAATGCAACTTGTAAAACAAATGAATCCAACACCTCCATTTAACGAAAAATAATTATGCCAAACAATTCAATTAATATCCGTGACCTTTTTAATGGACTACAAAAACAAATGGAAGTTCAATTAAATACAAACAGAAGTAATATTTTGCATCCTGGAACAAAAGGTGATTCGCTCGAAAATGTCTGGATAGAATGGTTGAAGAATTATATGCCTAATCGTTATTGCATTGATAAGGCAATAATAATAGACTCTGACGGAAGTCTTAGTGACCAAATTGATTTAGTAATTTATGACCAACAATACACTCCTTTTGTTTTTACGCAAAATGGCGTTCATTATATACCCGCAGAGGGAGTCTATGCTGTTTTCGAAGTTAAACCTGATTTGGAAGGTTCAACATCGTCAGATGGGGAAACTATGAGTTACATTGAATATGCAGGAAGAAAAATTGAAAGCGTTAGAGCTTTAAAAAGAACTTCAACAAAGATTATTGATAGAGGTGAATCAAAGCCCGCAAGGTCTTTAACAAAAATTATTGGCGGAATACTCACAAGTGTTAATTCATATTCAAGAAAGGAGACGGTTGAAAAACATTTAAAGGGTTTGATTGATCTTAAATCTATTGATATGGGTTGTGTGGTTGAGTTTGGAAGCTTTTATATTGATTATAATGGCAAGGAAAACACGGCAATAATTGATCCTAATGACAGAATCATGGACTATTACAAAAATCGCAGTTTTAACAAAATTATTTATAGTGAACGCGAAAACTCACTCGTAACTTTCTTTTTACAATTATCAAGATACCTTCAACAAACAATTGGGACAGTTGCTGCAATAGACTTTAGTGCTTATGCGAAAAATGTAGGATTTAAAATTGATGACGAAATTTAAATATGTGATGAACTGAAAAGCCACCCGTTCTTCGTAGTTTTCCTTCCCGTCAACAAAAAAACAACAAAAACCGCGTTGAGCTCCGTTTCCCATCTCCACCCTACCAGCACCCGTACAACCCCACCCCCCCCTCCAGCCATCCCCCCCCCCAAAAAAAAATCCCTCCAAAAAAATCCCCCCACTGCGTTGTGCGTAGTTTTTCAACTACGCACTCCCCAACGCCCGTATAAAACCACCCACCCCATCCAGCCAGTCTCCTGACTGGCCATGCGAGCAGCGCGAGCTATTCATCAGAAGGTGATTGACTGTTGTCGTTCTTTTTATTGGTTAACTGCTCTATATCAAGCAAGTCTTTGGCCCTCGAAGTAGCTTCTTTGCCTTGTATCAAATCATCAAAACAGATAAAGTAGATGTCAATATCTCCGAGGCTCACCATTTCCCTTTTTTGGTAGGACGACCTAAATTTTAGCGGGGCCTTTAGTTCCGGCAACAGGTCAAGCGTAAACTCCTCAAACTCATATTTGTAACCGTAAGAAGGCTATTGGCCAGATTGCCGTACATGGGCTATATTGGATTTCTTTTTCGATACTTTCGCTTGCCTCAATAGCTTCAGAAAAGCCTCCATCTCTAGATGTCGTTGCTCAATCAACACAGGATCCGCTTCGCTGGATTTAACATCCAACTTCAAGGCTTGAAAACTGTTATATTTGGTCAATTTTGCCATTTTGTATCGTGCTATTGGTGCGGAGGCTTGTCAGCGTATAAACGCAAACGGCTCCACTAATGTTTCAACCACCACGCTTGGAGCATCGTGAGGGTATGGCTCCCAAGCCATGCCCTCGCTCACACCCCAAGCCCATCGCCGCAACCGGTACAAAAGCTCGTCGCCCATCGAGGGCATGGCTTTGGAGCCATACCCTCGATATACCAAGCTTTTTCAAGCCCTAAAATTGGTTAAGTTCGGTCGGCCTGCGTTCCGTCAACGTTTAAGAAACCTTTGGGGTTTCTTAAACGTCCTGCACGGGTTTTGAAATATCGTAGTGGGCACTGCCAGTTAAAGGCCGTACAAGAACGGGGGGCACGTTTAAGAAGCCTTTGGAGGCTTCTCAAACGGAGGGTTCTTTTTTAATTTGACAGATGCCATTTACGGCTTCAGTCTTGCACAATTTCACTAAATCCCCTATCTTTGGAGCATGATAAAACCATCGGTATATTTGGACACCTCCGTCATCAATTTCCTTTTCGCCGACGACGCGCCGGAAAAAAAGGAGATAACCGTTGACTTTTTTGAGAATTTTATCAAAGCAGAGGCCTACGATGTATTTGTTTCCAAATATGTGTTCGAAGAGCTTCTGCGTACTCCCGATGAATCGAAGCGGAATCAGCTCTTGCGAATCCTTGATGATTTTCCCATTAGCAATATTGACATCAGCGAGACCGAAACCGAAATTGGGCAACTTGCTGATCAGTACCTTATACACGATGTAATTCCACCCAAGAAAGTCTATGATGCTTTACACATTGCCTGCACGGTGGTTGTGAAATTTGACTTCTTGGTCAGCTGGAACTACAAGCACCTCGCAAACGTTAACCGAGAAAGGCGCATCATTGGGTTAAACTACCAACTAGGATATATCCACAATTTCAGAATCATCACCCCAACAGAACTGACCGGTTATGGAACCTAAAATCTCAAAAGCCCAACTTGAAGTCTGGGAATGGAAAGAAAAAGCCTACGAGGCCACCAAGGACATGACCATGCAAGAACGCCTTGCATACATCAACGAGCATACCAAAGCCATCATCGAAAAGTTTGGCAAAACCCGGACATTGAACCGCCGCAATACCAGTTTACAAGAACCTGCGCATCCTTAACTAGGGGTAACAGCCCCTATTCCGTCAACGTTTGAGAAACCTTCGGGGCTTCTCAAACGTCAAGCATTGGTTTTTAATATTGCCCATGCCAAAGGCGCTTCCACCAAGCTTGGTCAAGTGAGGGTATGGCTCGAAAGCCATGCCCTCGCTCCACCCCAAGCCCATCGCCGCAAGCGGAACACGCCATACCAAAATACAAAAGCCTCTTCACTCCCCCAAGCGAGGTGTTCGGTGCATAGCGAGGGCATGGCTTTTGAGCCATACCCTCACTAATCCACATTCTTACCATTACCCAAGAATTGGCAGGTGCAGCCTTGCACAACTTTACTAAATCCCCTATCTTTGAATCCCCCAATCAAAAAACACCCATCAACCAAGCGAATCATGGTATAAAATGAGTATCGAAAGAACCACACAACTCATCAAACAAAACGAAAACATCCGTCTTGAATTCAAGGAGGCTGCCAGGGCGTTGCCGGGCAATTTATTTGAAACCATTTGCGCCATGCTCAACAGCAAGTTCTTTCTCCAATTGGGCAGGGTGGACGAGTTGGGTTCTGGTGTTTTGAATGTCAACCGCTTGATCAAGCAATATGCGGGTGAAAATCTCCCGCAGTTTATTGAAGGGCATATTTTTAAAATGATATTGCCCGTGGCCAATGGAGAAAATGA
>JBJXHA010000012.1:0-7429 GCA_046160275.1 Bacteroidia bacterium
CAACCAAATAACGCTCGTGTTCTGATTGCAAATCTTTAACCCAATCTACAAGATATTGAAATTTTTTCTCTTTGTAAGGTTTCGATCTTTGTAGAATCTCTACCGCTTCGGTATAAGTAATACGCGCAAAAGGATTTTCGATACAGAATTTCAAAGTATCCAACAAGCCCATTTCTCTGCGCTCATTTTTTGCCTTTTGAGATTCCTCCTTTGCCAAACGCTCATCTAAAAACTTCAAATCATCTGCACAATGTTCTAGCGTTGATTGAATGAGATATTTGAGAAAATCTTCTGCTAAATTTTTGTTGTCTTCTAATTCTGCAAAAGCCACTTCAGGCTCTACCATCCAAAATTCGGCAAGATGTCGAGTTGTATTTGAATTTTCGGCGCGGAAAGTAGGACCGAAAGTATAGACTTTACCTAAAGCCAAAGCCGCAATTTCAGCTTGCAACTGACCCGAAACGGTCAAATTTGCAGGTTTACCAAAGAAATCTTCTTTATAATCCACTTCTCCTTCTTCCGTTAAAGGCGGTTTTTTCATGTCCAAAGTCGTAACTTGGAACATCTCCCCTGCTCCTTCAGCATCAGATCCTGTCAAAATTGGAGAATGAACGTTAAAAAAGCCTTTTTTATGGAAATATTCATGGATAGAAAAAGACAAGTGATGACGAATGCGGAAAATCGCGCTGTAAGTATTCGTTCTCCAACGAAAATGCGCTTGTTCGCGCAAAAACTCCAAAGAGTGCGCTTTGGGTTGAATGGGATAAGCTGCCGCATCAGAATCGCCAAGCACTTCTACCTCATCTGCCTCTAATTCAACGGTTTGTCCCGAACCCACAGAAGCAACTAATTTCCCTTTTACCTGCAAACAAGCACTTGTGGTAACCCGTTTCAACTCCTCCTCTGGAAATTTTTCAAAATCCACCACAACTTGAAGATTATTTATGGTTGAGCCATCGTTCAATGCGATAAAACGTTTAGAGCGAAAGGTACGAACCCAGCCTCTCGCCACTATCTCCTGCCCTTCTGGCGCAGTTGCTAAAATTTCTTTGATTGTCATGTTCTTGGTTATCAATTCTTCTATATAAAACTCTGTAAATCAATCTATTCTACTCTTCCTCTTCAATAATAAAAACCTCCTCATTGCTACGTTTGAGCCAATATTGTTCGCGGGCGAATTTTTCTAGCTCGCGGGGGTCGGTAAAAAGCTTATCTATCTCATAATCAAGAGATTCTACACCTTCTTTGTATAATTCCTTGTCTGCTTTCAACTTTTGCAGTTGGTCGCGCATCTTGAATTGCGAAAGGAGGTTGTACCTATCAAAAAATAACATCCATATCGCAGCAATTGCTAATACTGCAAGGTATTTGTTTTTGAACAAGCGAACAACTTTATTATCTGTAAAATGCGAAAAACGTTCCATAATCGGCAAATGTGATGAGTAAACAATTCAAGGCAACCCTCCCCGCTTTATTTTCGTGCAAAGATAGGAATTTTTTGGGAGTTAGAAAAATGAGGGGAAAATAAGTATCAGAACGCAGGGTAAAAAGTAGGGCATAGTTGTAAAGTAGAACTGTTATAAAGTTGAGCCATTATTTTTGCAATTAAGAGCCTCATTTTCAATCCGTTTTCAAGCAATGTAGGATTCAAGTAGTTTCATAAGCAGAAAAAAACCTTCTTCTAATTCTCTTTTTTCATTCAAACATCTTCTTAAAATTCATTTAGCAATGGGTTTCATAACATTTATTGGCTTCAAGTCAGGAGAAAAATATCAAGGAGGAAATTTATACAGCGTTGATATGTATTTATGTATAGAAAAGCGTATATATCAATGTAAATAGGTGATAAGTGATAGTTTATTAGTTGAAACAAATCACAATTAATTGATTATTAGCGATTTATTTTTTTATATCATTAAAAATATTTCTACCGAGTGCTTATTTTCAATGTTCTTTTATAATTGTGTAAGAATCAAAGTAAACGTGAGCGATGTTTTTTGTTTTCTTTGACAAAGTTAGGGGCTTTTTAGGTAGAGAACCTCCTTAAATTTAGGGATACGGAGGTTCTTTTTTGGGATAGACCATAAAAAAAACACTTCCAATCTTGCTATTGGAAGTGTTTTTTTTATAATTATTACCTTAATAATCAATATTTTATTGGATTTTCTTCAGTACCAAATTCTCGGCATTTCCACTAAAATAAAGGTTTTTGCAGGAAACCGAATAGTCAGGTGCGATTGTACCTTTGAAGGCAAAACTAAGGCTACCTGTTTCGGGATTAAACTTTACATTATAAATATCAAATGCCGCATTATTTTGTTTTTGCTCAGGATAATAGCTTCCATCTACTTCAAAAGTCGTTTTATCGTTCAGTTTTTCGTAATAATCGAAGCCAATCGTCTTATAATTAGAAACTGTTCCATCTTTTTTAAGGTTAAAACCAATGAGCACATCATGATAAACGGGCTGCGAAAAAGATTTTGAAAACAAAGAAAGGCTAATGCTCCACACCGAATCCAAATCTTGGAAGCAAGGGCTGCCATTGATAAATGCTTGTTGTCGGTCAAAAATAATGTTGGCATAATGAAAATCCTTACCGTTATCTTTTTGTCCAAAAAGATTCATGGTAATTTCGCCATTCGAAGGCTTCATCAAAAGTGATTTTTCGGACTTAGGTCCTTGCGCACTTCCCGACTTGATGAGTTTTAAGGTTTGATTGTCAAAAGCAGAAGAAACATTCACCAAGTAAATACCGTCTGCCCAATGAGAAATATCTATGTATAAACTGTTTACATCAGGAGCTTGCGTTAATTCTTGGACATATACCTCTTGCCCAGCTTGGTTTACCACCCGAAGATTGCCTTTTGTTGCCTCAAATATCTGATACTCAAGGTTAAAATAATGGCTTGCTGGATTAGGATAAATTTTTGCATACAGTTTTTGCAAATTCCGATTTCCCAATACTTCTAAAATTTCACTATATTCACTTGTGCCATCAATGTCCACCATTTTCAAACGATAGTAAATTTTTCCCACATTTAACAAGGGAGCATTTTCATCTATAAAGCTGTATCTCAACACTTTATCAGAATTACCCGAAGCATTTACCTCGCCCATTGTTTCAAAGGAACTCGTATAGTCAACAGAACGCTCTATTTCAAAATGGTGACTATTGATTTCGGACTCTGTGAGCCATTGTAACATCATACCCGCCTCCTGCCATTTGCCTGTAAAAGAAGTCAAAATCACAGGAAAAAAACCCTCACAGCCTATTCCAGCCAACAAAGAAGCCGACTGCGTATAAGCACCCGAAGTTACTTTAGTTAGGTTGCTAATCGTTGCATTTTGTTCGGAAACGGAAGTCGGCATTTTTAGTTGATACGCAAGCACCAAACTATCATTTCCTTCAATCACGTATTCTTCAAATCCTAAATAAGATGATGTTTTTTTACCTAACCAAATCAAACTATCTGTGGCATTAACAACAGGGTAAAGCATTGAATTTAAAGCATTTATTTCACTAGTTTCTATATTTTTTACATAATTAACAGTGCTTGGAATAAAGCTTTTCACAGATTGAATAGATGCGCGATAATTTGAAGCATTTTTGATGCTTAATTTATAGGTTAATGTATCGCCCAAATTAGCGCAAGTGGTATTTGCACGCAGGGCGACTTGAAACGCATTGGTTGCTGCTGAAAAACTATGAATTGTTCCTCCATAATTACCTGTGTATTTGATATTTGTATTCCCACTTGTTTGAACCGCGTACGGCAACAAGGAAGTAGCAGCATCGGGCAAACGATTTTGAAAATAATACTTAATTTTCACTAAATTGCCAGAGCCACCTTTGTTCGCGTTTGCTACAAAATACAATTTATCCGTTACACCTACTGCAATACCTGGCACCTGCGAAGAGATAATTTCAGCATTGACCAACTGAAAGGCATCGGCACGAAAATCTATGTTTCCAGTAGGCTGCATATTAAACTCCTCATTTGTCTGAACTCCTCCAAATGAATACGTTACAGTAAAAGTATTAATACCACCAAGAATGTTAGAAGCCTCTATTTGCGTATCATAAATCAAACCACCTGCATTTGCGCTAATGCTTGAGCGCGTGGTAATTGTAGTATTAAAGGTAACATTTCCTACATTCTTGTCTTTAGCGGTCAAGGTCATACCACAAGCAATATTATTTTTATTACAAGGATAAGCCACATACCAATACACTACATCAGATGCGTTAGGGACAAGTTTCCCCACATATTGCGTAGCCATTTGCCCTCCTCCAAGCGCCAAACCAGCAGCAGTAGGAGTTGTTACAAAATTTCCCAAATTCAAGGTAATGTCCCGCAGCGTGTCTGTCGAGGTGTTTTGGATTTTAAAACCTACATAGGCGGCATGTGGTCCCGTATTTCCGCTTGTACTACAAGCATTATTGCTGTCATCGTTAAAATTGGGACTAGTTGTTCGTGTAATCAACACTTGGTTAGAATTTAAAGCAAAAAGATTACTTGCAAAAACAAAAAGTAATAGAAAAGGAAATAAAAATCTCATTTGGTAAAAATATTTAAGTAGTGCGAACAAAACAAGTTACTAATTTCAAAAGTGTATTTACCTGATATTCAAAATTTTACTTCTGATGACTGTTTACTGTTAATTGTTCACTGATACTAAGTGTGCTTCAACTTATCAAAAATAATGCAAGTTTTTCATCATAAGAAAAAAAGCCGCTAAATGTTTTTGAACATCTAGCGGCAATGGTAATATGTATAATATGAATGAGCCTACACACTTACGTGGGAGATAAGTAATAGTTTCAAATTATCAACTAATTACTCTCCTTTATACAGTTTTCTGCGTTGCTCTTTCAAATTTTCATCTTTGATATAGTCATCGTAATAAGTCATGCGATCAATCATACCGTTAGGGCTAATTTCGATGATGCGTGTGGCAAGTGATTGCACAAATTCATGGTCATGCGTGGTGAAAATGAGCGTTCCTTTGTAATCTTTCAAGCCATTGTTAAAAGCGGTGATAGATTCCAAATCCAAGTGATTGGTTGGCTCATCAAGCATCAATACATTGGGACGCTGCAACATACAACGAGAAATCATGCAACGAACTTTTTCTCCTCCCGACAAAACCTTTGCTTTTTTGTTAATTTCATCGCCCGAAAACAACATTTTCCCCAAAAATCCACGCAATTCCGTTTCGTCCATGTTGGCATTCGGGGCATATTGACGCAACCAATCGGCTAAAGCCAAGTCTATACTTTCGAAGAAAGCAGAGTTTTCATTAGGCAAATATGCGCGGAAAGTGGTTGAGCCCCAGCGCGTAGAACCCGTAGTAGGCTGCAATTCATCATTCAAAATTTGGAAAAGGGAAGTAATCGCCAAACTATCTCTGGACAAAATCGCCACTCTATCGCCTCTTTCAATTTCAAAATTCAAATCGCTGAACAACATACGATCCTCGATTTTGTAACTCAAATTTTCAACGCTCAAAATCTGATTTCCCGCTTCTCTTTCTTGTTGAAAAATAATACCTGGATATTTACGATTGGAAGGTTGAATGTCTTCGATGTTCAACTTTTCAATCATTTTTTTACGCGCAGTTGCTTGCTTCGATTTCGCCACATTCGCGCTAAAACGCATAATGAAATCTTGCAATTCTTTCTTTTTCTCCTCTAATTTTTTGTTTTTGTCTGAACGCTGACGCAAAGCCAACTGACTAGACTCGTACCAAAAAGTGTAATTTCCGCTAAACAACTGAAGTTTGCCGAAGTCAATATCTGCAACGTGCGTACAAACACTATCCAAAAAGTGACGGTCATGCGAAACCACCAACACCGTATTTTTAAAATTCGCCAAAAAGTCATTCAACCAATCTACGGTTTCCACGTCAAGGTCATTCGTAGGCTCATCGAGCAACAACACATCAGGATTTCCAAATAAAGCCTGCGCTAACAATACACGCACTTTTTGTTGTCCCGTCAATTCATGCAAATATTTGTAGTGTAGATCGTCTCCAATGCCCAAATGACTCAACAAAGTAGCGGCATCACTTTCCGCATTCCAGCCATCCATTTCCACAAACTGGCTTTCTAATTCGCCCAAACGCACCCCATCTGCATCAGTAAAATCTGCTTTTGCATACAAAACATCTTTCTCTTGCATGATTTGATAGAGTTGTTTGTTGCCCATAATCACGGTTTCCAATACTTGAAACTGCTCAAACTCAAAGTGATTTTGCTTTAAAACGGACAAACGCGCATTCGGCTCCATATACACCGAACCCGAAGTAGGCTCTAAATCGCCCGACAAAATTTTAATAAACGTAGATTTTCCCGCCCCATTTGCACCAATAATTCCATAGCAATTACCGGGGGTAAACTTCACATTCACCTCATCAAAAAGGACACGCCCACCAAAACGATGGGTAATATTTACAGCTGCTATCATGATTTTTTAAATAAACGATTGAAAATGATGTACTTATATAAAAGTAATTGAAAATGGTGGCGCAAAATTACAGATTTTTTAGGGATTTGGCTAAGGTTTGGTGAAATTATTTTTGGTAGGTTTCCTTGGAAAAGCGCTGATTAGACCTGCTAAGATGCAGGAAACACCTTAGCAGGTCGCTATACTAAAAAAACACCTCCCGCCAAAAACCTAGCAAGATTTTTCCTGAATCTTGCTAGGTTTACTCTAAAGCCGCAGACTGCTTTCTAAAAGCCTGCGCGGGCAATGCCCACACAAAAAGAAAAAACCCTTTTTCAAAAAATAAATTTTTTCGCCTACAGGCGAATTCCCAAGAAAAAAGGAAAAAGTTACAGTGTCCCCCAAAGAAAACGAAAACCTAAACTAGACTTACCCCTCGTTGGTTTGTACCAACAACGATTGGAAACACGGCAAGGATTAACAAGTAAGTACCATGAATCGCCACGGCAAGCTTTCTTTTTTTTCTCTAATTCATTTATTGGATTATTCGTATTTTTATTATTTTTATAAAAATTATCATCAAAATAGTCTTGACACCATTCTGACACATTTCCACTCATGTCATATAAACCGTAGCCGTTTGCTTTTTTCTGCCCTACAGGATGCGTCTTTTGTAATGAATTATTGTAATACCAAGCCACTTCGTCCAAATTATTTGAACCTGCATATTTAAAATTTTGCCCTCCACGCGCTGCATATTCCCATTGTGCCTCACTTGGTAAACTGTATGCTTTACCCGTCAATTTATTCAATTTTTGAATAAACACTTGCCCATCATTCCACGAAACATTTTCCACAGGTAAGTTATCGCCCTGGAAATAAGATGGGTTATTCCCCATTACTGCCTGCCAAAGTTTTTGCGTTACCTCCGTTTCTAGCATATAAAAAGCAGAAAGTGTAACAGAATGTACAGGCTTTTCATT
>JBJXHA010000013.1:0-3108 GCA_046160275.1 Bacteroidia bacterium
GACTTCCTATATTCATGAATTTATGCAAAAAATATATTTTCTTTTCATCGTTTCTCTTTCCATTTGCTTATTGGGTTGCAACCAAACACAAAAGCCGCGCATTTTTTATCCTATTTCTGTGAATGAAAAAGGAGACACTACTTTTCAAACAATTGCAAATTTTGAAATGTTGAATCAGAACGGAGAAAAGGTAACGACTCAAAAATTTGCGGGCAAAGTGTATGTGTTGGATTTCTTTTTTGCGAGTTGCTTGGGGATTTGCAAGAAAATGACAAGCGAAATGGGGAAAGTTCAAGCGGCTTGTAAAGATTTGCCAGGTGTTCAGTTTGTTTCTGTTACCGTAGATGTGGAGGGGGATTCAATTCCTGCTTTAAAAAAGTATGCAGACAGCAAAAAAATTGATGCTGATAAATGGGATTTATTGCGCCCCAATAACCAAACCGAAGCCACACACATTGCGCAAGATATTTTTCATGTTTCTGCCTTCAAAGATTCAACAGGATCTATTCAGCATGATGAGCGTTTTATTTTGGTGGATAAGCAAGGGCGTATTAGAGGTTATTATCATGTGAATGAAGAAGAAAAATTGCAACAGTTGGTTAAAGACATTAAATATTTAGTTGAGAATTGATAGCTTACAAATAGCTAACTTATTTATAAACTAATCATTAACGATATATTATCACTTCCCATGAATCAATATTTGCATCAAAACAAAACATTGGCAACACGCAGCATTTGGGTTGCTTCTGTGGTTGTTCCTATCGCGGTTGGGATTATTACCAATCCCTCATTTCCAAAAATAGATGTCGGATTTGATACCCATTTTTTGGCAACCATTAGTGCTTCCATTAATTTTGTGGTAGGTATCTTATTAATTGCAGGATATTTGTTCGTGCGTCAGGGAAAATATGATTTACACCAAAAAGCCATGCTTTCAGCCTTTGTGCTTTCGATTGTATTTTTGCTTTGCTACATTATTTACCATACTACCTCGCCTACTACGTATCATTGTGAGAAAAGCCCTGTAAATAAAAGTTTATACCTTATTTTATTGTATTCTCACATTGGCATTTCTTCTATTATTGTGCCATTGTCATGTTTTACCGTGTTCAGAGGATTACTTGATGACAGAGAACAACATCGCAAAATTGCCAAAATAACCTTACCTTTGTGGCTGTATGTTGCTTTTACAGGGGTGATTGTTTATTGGATGATTTCGCCTTGTTATCCCGCATAACTTACCTTAGTATCAGTGAACAATTAACAGTAAAAGTTATCAGAAGTAACGTTTTGTTTATCAAGTAAATACACTTTTGGAATTAGTAACTTATCTTGTTTGCCTTACTTATTTAATATTTCAACTTATGCAGTATCGAATTTTTTCATTTGTTTTATTCCTTTTTACTGCGGCAAGTGCCATCGCGCAATGTCCTATGTGCAAAGCAGTGGCAGAAGCAGGCAGACGTGAAGGCAGTAACAAGGCGGCAGGCTTGAATAATGGCATTTTGTATTTACTGGTCTTGCCTTATCTTGCTATTACGATTATTGGCTTTTTGTGGTATCGAAAAGCTAAGTTGCAAAAACAAAATGAAAAGAAAATAAAACAAGAGCCTTCGCTTTCAAATAATTAATGAGATTCGTTTTCGTTATCTATCTAGCTGTATGGGTTGAATACTTGTATTAGCTAGATAGATAATTTGTTTCAAACTTTCAAAACCTTATGCTTGCTTTAACCGTACAAACAAAGAAATATTTTTCATTCCTTTATTTTTAGCAAATATGTCAGAATTGAGCAGACTACAACGCCTCGCAAAATCATTGCTACCTAATTTTGGCGCAAATCGAGAAAGATATTATAGTTTTGAAGATACGCGCATGATTATCACCGATTTGGGAATGCAAATTCCTGAAAAAATGCTTACCTCTTTGCTTTGGACTCAAACTTTATTAGATGAATTTACCAATGCAATTTATCTTTTAGAGGATAAAGTAGCAAAAGACATAATCACAGAAGATTATGCTATCAACCCTAAATATTCTCCGAAAGTATATGTGGAGGGAGGGAAAATTGCCTTTTCTATCACTTATACTAGCCTACTTTCGCAAAAAGAAATTGTATTTATCGAATACGATTTGGGCGAAGATATAGGTGAAACGCCCATACTATAAATTTATAAAATACTGATAGTTCATCATTTTCAACTATCCTCTATTACTTATCACCTGTTTACTGTTGTTAATATGAATCTAAACGCGGATTATATCTTTTATTATTTGGTAATTTGTGGCATCCTTACGGTCTTAATCTGCGCTTACCTATATTGGCAAGGTGGGAAGTTCTTGATGCAAGCCTTTCAAAAAGAGCAAACCTTTGCACGCTCCTTAAATAATATGTTACTCGTGTTATTTTTATTGGGAAATGCAGGATATTTGTTATTGACTTCTAATCCTTCGCTAGATGAAGCAGCCAAAGAAGGTTTATACAACAGTCAACATTTAACAGAAAAACTCATTTATCGAATTGGCTTGTTTATTTTTATCCTTTCCATTGAATTTGGTGGTTCATTGGTTGCCTTATTTTTCATTCGTAAGTCAAGAATGGGCGCAGAAAATGCCGACAACGACCCCGATGAAATTGTGAGAGAACCACTTTTTGGTTTTGAAGATGAGTAAATAAACCCTCATTCATTAAAATTCCTTAATCACGAATAGGGGCATTAACGCCTTTGCTCGTGATTAAGGAATTTTCTTACTTCCATGCAGCGTTTTTATATAAAAAAAGGTCTTATCTTTATTGGATAACAGCGCAAGTTTTTCCTATTTTTGCTGCCAATACGATAAAGTATATGAAAAAGAATCTGCTACTTACTTATTTAATCATGATGTTTGGCTTATGCGATGGATTATTCGCACAGCCACAGCACAAACGCCCAAAATGGGATTATAATTTTGTTTATTGTTATGACATTAGTACCATTAAACGTCCTATTTCTACCTTTGAACTATTGCCTTCAGATGTCGCTTTAGGAGGTACTGAAAATGTTTTTACCCCTGTTGGGAAATTATCTTTGGGGTTAGGTATAAATGGGCGACTTCTCTTGCATA
>JBJXHA010000014.1:0-4450 GCA_046160275.1 Bacteroidia bacterium
AATAAAGGAAAAGATTCTCACAAAAAAACGAGAGAGGAAGCACCCGAAGTGCCTCAAAATGAGGCGTATAATCGCTATCTTTCTCAAATGCAGAACGCACCTTATTCCGCACCGCAGCAAAAAAAGATTCATCGGACACCCCCCAATCACTTGCAAGGCAATGCCTTACAGTCTAAACTTGGCACGAAAATCGGCAGCACAGACGAAGACTTTGGCTATGCTTTTCAAGAGAAACGGCAAAACCAACAGCAAAATCATTGCTGTTGCAATAATGACAACGACAAGCACACAGATTACCCCGAACCGAATATAAATGAGCATGGTGGGGTGGGCTTGGCATATAGAAGCCCTGTGCTGACGAGTGTGTTGGATATGCCGTTTTTGGGGAAGGGCGCGAGGTGGGGGATGCAAAGCCCAAAGAATAAAAAGGGAACGAGCAAAGGGGTAAAGATAGAAATAAGTGAAGAAGGTTTAACTCAAAACGAATTTCTTAATGTCGTATTAAAAGGAGTTACGGATAATGTTAATGTTGATAGCGAAGGGTATTTATACATTGTGGATAGCCAAAAAATGAATGAATTTGATAAAACTATTCAACCTTATCTTGAGAACACTAAGCAAACAATTTCGCTAAGGATAGTAAAAGATGCTTTCCTAACAGAAATAGATGATTATTATACAGGAAAATTTGACATTGGGGATTTTGATACCTCTATTTATACAGTTGTTGAAGGGAGTTTGCCAAATGCCATTAATGTTTTTAGAGGTGCTTCGATTATTCATGTCTTAGCTGAGCGATTTTCTACTGTAGATTATGAAAAGAAAAGGGAGAGGTACAACCCTAAATCAATGCAAAATGCGCTAAATAATGAGTATTTAACGGCTCATTTTGAGGGGCTAAAGAAAGAACTTGCCTATATAAAAACTGTTTATTCTGAACACAATTTGAATATAACATTGCGTTCTCCTGCTATGGAATTGACAGAGGAAAACCTACTTTATGGCACTAATGAAAGTGAGCTTCAGTTATCTGATGTAGTTAATATTAACCGTAATGTTCACTTGAAATACGAAAAGTATGTTTACGATTACCCTAACCACACGCCTAAACCTAACTTTAGTAAGTATAAAAATTATGAGGATTTTTGTAATAAGTTTTCAGAGAATTTGAAAGACGTTAGGGTGTCTAAGTTTTATGTATTAATGGAGCGAATACAAACAGAGGGGGACAAGCAGATTGATATAACTAAGGGACAGATAAAAGGGCTAGGTAATGTAGGTAGTGTAAAAATCTCTCTATGCTTTAAGCCATGAAAAAAAGGAAGTTATTAGTAATACTAGCGTTTTGCTTACCATCTTGCCATATTAAAATCCCACTAATTGGAGATAATCGAAAGTTACTAACAAGATGCAACAACCTACTCAATCACTGTCCTAAAAGCCTATCTATGAGCTATTTATACCAAAAATGGGATAGCTTAGCGTTAGCTGGCGTAGAAATAAGAATGGGGATATACGTTTATGAAGAACGCAATAATGATTTTGGACATGGTTATATTGGACCCGAAGATGATGGTAGGAATGAATATTCGCGTTATGGTATTTATTGGATAAAGAAAAAGGACTCTATTGTTGGATGCTATCAAGAAAATACAACATTTAACGTGCTACATGATACTACGCAAAAGAGCCTAAATTTGGACAAGATGGTACTATCAAATGTGTATGCAAATTCCACGAGATGGACTGTTGGAGATATGATTTACATGAAAGATTTGGGTATATGTAGTTGCTTGTTAAGGAGGGATAAAGGTGACTATCATTACTTATCATTTTCTAAAAAAGGGAAACTCTCAATTTCTGCCATAGTGGGGCATCTTGGTCGAATACGAACACTTTCTATATTTCCAAACTCGCAATATAAGTTCAATCAACGCATTCCCTACTATCATTATACTCGCATTAATAAAAACATCTTTTGGGCTAAAGGCGAAGTATTAACCAAAGAAAAGCTAGTTTCTATGATGCAAAATCGCTCATAAAAAGGCTCGCTTCACATTAGGATAATTTTTATCTCTTAACATTTCTTGCTCTATTTCTTTTTTTTCAACCATTTATTATTCATTATTTTATGCCGAACAACTCAAATTCTGGGCAGCCCTACACTTGTTTGCCCTTAGAGCCGTTTATCAAATTAGGAGATGGCGAAGCACCTAAACTCAATTACAATTTGCCTTCTACTACGGCATTTGATGTAAAGAGTGTAATTCCGCTAAATGTTCCTATCGAAAAATTTAAAGCAAGCAGACCGCGAGAAGGGCGTAGTTATTCTTTGTGGGATAAAATTCGCTCGCTTTCTGAAGATGAAATCTTGAAAGAGGTGTTTGCTTTGTATCATGGGCTTAGAGGAAAACATGGCTTATTTCTCAACTGGCACTTGCTCAAAGGTGCAACTATTCCTTATTATCAGGTAGAAACGCCCTCTTCTGTGCCTAGCAATTTATTTTTACACAATGTAGGCGATTTGCGCAGTTCGCAGCCCAAAATTGAAAACTACCCTGTGAGTTATCGAATGAACAAAGATTACAAAGGCGATGTGCAGCTAGGAGCTGATGACAGACCTGTGGAGTACAAATCACCGCCAAGAGTTATCAAAGATGGCTCAATTAGGTGCTATACTTCAAATGGTACGCTGTTATCGCCAAAATTTGGCAACCCTTATCAAATTGCACATTACATTAAAGAAGGCTATGTACCTGCCTTGTTCAAAAATTTTGCGGGAGCGGTGGACATAGAATATTTGCGCGAACCCGCCAAATTACGCCCTAAGTTATACCTGGTAGAGCATCTCAAAGTGGCAACTTACGCCAAAGATTATGGTGCGGCTAAAACGGTAAATACTTTTAGCCTACTACCTGGTGAAAAAACAACGATTACCATGCGCTCTTACGCCAAAAAAGAAACAACTAAGGCAAAAGCTGAAAATATTTTGGATTCTTTTTCTCAAAATAGCGCGAGTTCTTTGGAACACGCCTTGCAATCGGAAAGCAGCACACGCGTAGGAGATGAAAATAGCAGCAACAGTAGTAATAATACGAGCAGCAATAGTTCAAACACTTTTGGCAATACATGGGGGCATAGTGATACACATTCTTCTACGAGCAATTATTCCTTTGGCGGAGGAATTAACATTGGTTTTCCCGAAATTGGCTTGGGTTTAGAAGTGAATGGAGAAGGAGGTGGCACAAGTGGTAATTCTAACACAACACAATGGGCTGGAACAAGTAGTAGCACAAGTGGCTCTGCTTCTGAAGCAAGTCATATTCTTACAATGAACTCTATTCGTGAGCAATTGAACGGCACCCTTCAAAATGCGATTGATAAAACGGTGGCGGAAAGCTCGGCAAATCGTCAAGTAGATATTAATACAACGACTACTGAGAGCTATGAAGAAGAACAAGAAAGCTCAACGGTAAGAGAACTTGCTAACATCAATTATAGCCGCGTATTGAATTTTGTGTTTCGCCAAATGACGCAACAATATTTGAGTATTACCTATCTGCATGATGTTTCATTTGTTTATATAGACGGCTATCCTGATTCGAGAATAGAGGTAAAACTAGATGGTTTGGAGCAGATGCTAAGAGATGTCTTAATTGAAGCGACTGATGCGACAAAAGTGCTAAATGATATTTTGATGGATTTGTGTAGTGTAAGAGATTACAACCAAACGCCGCAACAATTTATTGAATGTTATGACCAAAACCTAAGTTTATGTTGTGGCACAGCCGAAGCAGCCGACCACATTCAGCACGTTATCCACAAAAACCCTGCTTGTGTTACAGAAGTAGAAGGTATTAGAATCAAAGGGGTAGTGCTAGATGTAAGGGAACGCATTTTGCCTGTTGACCATATTATTGTAGATGCTTTGCTAGGACAAGGTGAGGCTTTGGATTGCTACAATATGCGTTTACAAAATGCCTCTGCCGATGAAGCCGAACTTAGCAATGAACGCACACGCTACGAAAATGAAATCATGCGCTTAGAGGCTTTGAATAAGCAACAAGAAATTACCTTAGCCCAAGCGATGATGGATTTGGAAAACCAAAAACTCACGCAAGCGATGGCAATTTTAGACGCAATTACTGACCCTGTGCAAAAAGCCGAATTTTACAAAAAAGTATTTGGTGCTTGTTGTGACAAGCCACAAACGCAAATTATTCCGTAACCATTAACCACCACTAGGGATTCAACTTTTTAAAGTAAAATCCCTAGTGCCTTTTTATTTTTTCTATTTTATGGGCAAAAGATATTCAAAACTTGCTACCGCCGACCATCGCCGCCGAAAAAGCGAAAATCCATGGTCGCAAAGTGATAATCGTGAGCAGAGTAGCCTCAACGATTTTTACGATAATTTCGTAAATAAAGGAAAAGATTCTCACAAAAAAAC
>JBJXHA010000015.1:0-5023 GCA_046160275.1 Bacteroidia bacterium
CGTCTGCATGACCGCCGTAATGAAGAATACACATTTCTTTGCCTTTTTTACTGACAACATCATGTAAATCATGGGGACGGATATTCGAGATAGCCTCATAAGTGCATAAATTTTCTTTACCGCGAAATAAGGCGGCAAGGTCGTTTGTTTCATTTGGCACACCGTTTAAATAGCGAAACTTGTCGTTAGCAAACGTTAAACAAAGAAATGGTTTTGGTGAATTGAGCATAAGTGATGTGTGTATAAAATAAATAAAGTGAAAGAAGAAGCGAGATTTTTTTAGGGTAATTGATGGTACGCAACCCTTAAAGGGTTGCGTACCATCAATTACTTTTACTAAACGATACTTTCCATCGTAAGAATTTTTATATGAGAATGATTAGACAAAGGAAAAAAATAAGCAATTAAGTAGTGCTTTTCTTTCCAAAACCTAGCAAGGTCTTTCCTGCACCTTGTTAGGTTTTTACACTAGCCCTAACGCGCTGAATTAGACCTAGTGAGGTTCAGGAAAAACCTCACTAGGTCTTGTTTTGATAAAAAAACTTGTTTGTTAAACCTAGCAAGGTGTTTCCTGCTCCTTGCTAGGTTTATACAAAGGCTGTTTACAAGTTTCTTTTTTTATTCTTTATTGAGTGTTTGAAGATAAAGCAAATAGCGTTAGAAACTTTTTAGAAAGCTCCTAACGCTATGAATATGTTCTCCCACAACCTTCTTCCTATGCCAATGCTTCTTTTACTTTTTCAGCAGCTTCGGCTAAGGTAATCGCAGAGGTTACTTTTAAGCCAGAGTTATTGATAATTGCGGCAGCTTCTACGGCATTTGTACCTTGCAGGCGCACGATAATTGGCACGTTGATTTCCCCAATAGATTTGTAAGCCTCCACAATCCCATCGGCTACGCGGTCGCATCTTACAATCCCACCAAATACATTCACCAAAATAGCTTTTACACTTGGGTCTTTAAGGATAATACGGAAACCTTTTTCTACGGTATCACGATTTGCTCCACCTCCTACGTCAAGGAAATTAGCTGGTTCGCCACCTGAAAGTTTAATCATGTCCATCGTTGCCATTGCCAAACCTGCACCGTTTACCATACAACCTACGTTTCCATCAAGTTTGATGTAGTTCAAGTTATATTCAGAAGCTTCCACTTCCAACGGATCTTCTTCGTGAACATCACGCATTGCGGCTAAGTCTTTATGACGATACAAAGCATTTTCATCTAAGTTGATTTTGCAATCTACGGCAATGATTTTATCATCAGAAGTTTTAAGCATCGGATTAATTTCCATCAAAGACGCATCAATGCTTTTATATGCCTTATACAAATTCATGATGAAAGGAACAGCTTCTTTGAAGGCATTTCCTGTGAATCCCATCGCAAAAGCAACTTTACGCGCTTGAAAATCACGAATCCCAATCGAAGGGTCAATGCTTTCGCGGATAATTTTTTCAGGATGCTCTTCTGCTACCTCCTCAATAGACATACCACCTTCTGCCGAAGCAATGATAATGTCGCGGCTTCTTTCGCGGTCAAGCGTGATAGAAAAATAGTATTCTTTTGGCTCGTTTGCGCCAGGATAAAACATATCTTGGGCAATAAGAATGGTACGCACAAACTTTCCTTCAGGTCCTGTTTGAGGCGTTACCAAAGTCATTCCCAAAATGCTGCCTGCTACTTCTGCTACTTTGTCAAAAGATTTCGCAAGTTTTACGCCGCCCCCTTTTCCGCGTCCACCTGCATGAATTTGCGCTTTTACGACAAACCATTTACCCTCAGGTCCGTCAGCGTATAAATTTCTAGCTGCCTCAACTGCTTCCTCTACTGTAGAAGCTACGATTCCTTCTTGAATCGGAATGCCAAAGCCTTTAATGACTTCCTTTGCTTGATACTCGTGTAAATTCATATTTTAATGATAAACGATAAGCTATAAGTTAATTTATAATTGATACTTAATATTTGAGAATTGGAGATTGATTTACTTCACAAAGGTAAATGATTATTCAATAAATCACAAAATTTTCACTTATTCAAATCCAATTCTAAATGATTCATTTGGCGAACAATCCAGTTCCTTCTTTTGATAACGTAACTTGATGGGTTTTTGGCGGAAAATTTACGAGGATTTGGGAGAACTGCGGCAATGGTAGCGGCTTCGGAGGGGCGAAGTTGGGCAGCCGATTTGTGAAAAAAAGTTTGGGCTGCTGCTTCCGCGCCATAAATGCCATTTCCCATTTCAATTACATTCAAATACACCTCAATAATGCGCTCTTTGCTCCAAAAAAGCTCGATTAATAAGGTAAAGTATGCCTCAAATCCTTTTCTTAGCCATGTTCTACTTGGAAAAAGGAAAACATTTTTTGCTGTTTGTTGGCTAATAGTACTACCTCCGCGAATGGGTTTCTTTTTTTTACGTAATTTTTTATTTGCCTCAATCGCTTTCTCAATTGCTTCCATGTCAAAACCAGTGTGGTCTTCAAATTTTTGGTCTTCTGCCGCCACGACAGCCGTTACCATATTTTCTGAAATATTATCCAAAGAAACCCAATCTTTTTGAAAAATAACAGGCTCACCACTCACAAGTTGTGAAAGGCTACGTTGCAACATCAAGGGCGTGAAAGGAATAGGAACAAAGCGAAACACAATGACCGATAGAATACTTATCGCAAAAAAATAAAGAATGGCTTTCCCTATCCATCTTCTCACTTTTTGGAAATCAACATTTTTGAAACTCAACATAGCCTGTTATACTTTAGGAGATAAAATGTAATCCGTAATTTCTTGAAAACCCACATAAAAACCCTCGCAACGACAAGCTCTTTTTTCCAAAAAACCAGCACCGAAAATTCGGTTTCAAAGATACATAGATTTTTGACAAACAAAAACCTCGATAGTTTCCTATCGAGGCACTAGTAAGATTTTGCAATAACATCTTCAGTAGGGTGGGTGTAGCAAAAGGTATTCTACGAATATTTAGCGTAAAACAAATGATTAAAAAAGGATAAAATAGCTTTAGTATTTATTTTCTCTACAAAGATAATCAACTTGAACCATACAAAAACGAAAAAGGGTGTAAAACGACAAAAAAATGCTGTGAAACGACAAAAAGTTGTTGTAAATGAACTACTTTTCGCCTCTATTGTGAAAGAGAATATCATTTTTTCAAATAATCTGAATACAAAATAAAAATTCTAGCCTATTTTTCCCTAATAATTTTGTTCTTTTGTGCAAGTTTTACCTTTAAATATTGTTTTCATTATGCCACAAAATCCAATTCCTTTTCAGCCTTACACATGTTCATTCGATGAGGCTACCTCAGAGCCTGGCGTACGCTCAAGAACCGTAAACGTAGTTTGCTCGCTGCCTGTAACATGGACTAACGTTTCTCTTTCTCCCTTAACCACCTCTCCTCGCTCGCTTGGTTGTGGCGATTGTACTTACACAGAAGTCGAAATTGTGGTAGGAACACAAGGTGAGTCGACTGAGGAAATGTATTTGTACGTGGATAGTGTTACTTACACCGTAAGCGGAGATGACCAATGTACCGAAGTGTTTATTATGATTCCTGAAGTGCCGACCTCTAACACTGGACCTATTAAGAAGAAGTCCAAATCAATTCCTGGAAATCTATAATCATTGATTCCCTATTACAATTATAAAACCACCCCATTTATATTTATCTCAGTTTTTTTGTGTATGTATTTTAGAAGGTTATTTTGCGTGGTTATTGGTATATTTGTTCTTTTTCTTAGTTTGTCGGCAAGAAATACATATTCGTTGGCGATTGAACGTTATTGTAAAATTTGTTTTCCAGAAAAAGAGCGGATATCTCGTTATGACAGTCTTTGTCATCAACTTCATTGTAGTGTACAAGAAGAGGAAGCGGTTGTTGTTTATAATCAAGGACTTACGTTTTTGGAAGAAGCACAAGCAGCGCATTTATCCAAAGAATATTTGTTATTTGGGCATTATTTGATGGGAATCCTTTGTTCAGAACAACAATTATATAGTGAAAGTTTAATTCATATAAAAAAGGCATATAGCTTAGCAAAGCAATTAAAACTTACTTATATAGAGGCTTTTGTGCAACATAATTGGGCGGCAGCATGCTTTAGTATGGAACAGTATGACGAGGCACTTGCTCATTATTTTGAGGCACAAAGGTTGGGTATAGAAAAAGAGAAAAAGGCTTCTATTCTTTTTTGCACAGGAATTTCCGCTTGCTATTTAAGAAAAGAAGAAGAAACACCTGCAATTAGGTATGGGTTGAAAGCAGTACATATTGCGGATTCCTTAAAGGATACTACCTTGCTAAGTTCTGCTTATACGAATTATGCGCAAGTATGTATGGGTTCAGATAAAGAATTTCGAAATGTTTTATATTATTTAAATAACGCGGAGAAATATGCCAAAGCCTTAAATGATGGTCCTGCTTTGATGGTGAATTATTATAATAAATACTTGGTGTATGAACATAAGAACGACGAAAAACAGGCGTTGGAATGTCTTTACCAATACAATTTTTTGCGTGATAGTTTGTATGGACAAGATAAGGTTTGGCAATTAGCGAAGAAGAAGGAAGTACTCGAAGTCCAAAAACGGGAACTAGAAATTGCCAAGCAAAAGGCTGAAAATGAGGAGCATAAAACAAAAATGCGGCTTGGTGGAGGGATGGTTCTGCTACTTGTGTTGTTATTAGCAGGTGCTTATTATTCAAGGTTTAGAATTTTGCAACAGAAAAAAGAATTAGAATTACTGAATGACTTTAAAAATAGGTTATTTGGTATTATTGGGCATGACCTCAAAAGTTCGGTTACGCAATTGACACAAGCCCAAACGCAATGGAGCAAGCATTATGAACAAGATGCACAACATCCGCTTTTGGCAGGTTTATTGTTGAAAGCACAACGTATTTCCAGCATTCAACGCAATATTTTAGATAATGTGTTTAGCTGGGGAAAATTGCTCTTAAATAGTCAATATTATGAAAAAACAGTATTTCCCCTCCGCCTTATTTTAG
>JBJXHA010000016.1:0-5409 GCA_046160275.1 Bacteroidia bacterium
ACAATTTTATCATGGCAAAAAGATATAGAGAACTCGGTTTTGGGCAAAAAACAGGCAATAGCGACCGATTTATTAACAAAGATGGTACTTTTAATGTCATACGCAAATTCAATGACGAATATGTAAGCAATCCTTATCATTATTTGATAACGATTACTTTTTGGAAGTTTTTGCTGATAGTAATTACGGTTTTTGTGGTGTTAAATGCGGTGTTTGCGCTTATTTATGTAGGAATTGGGGTTGAACATTTTGCAGGAATAAAAAGAACAGACAAATTAAATGATTTTGCACAACTGTTTTATTTTAGCTGCCAAACTTTTACAACCGTGGGATACGGCACAATTAGCCCGCAGGGAGGTGTGGCAAGTTTAACGGCATCATTCGAAGCACTTTTGGGTTTGCTGGGCTTTGCCTTAGCAACAGGTTTGGTGTATGGGCGATTTGCAAAACCTACGGCAAAAATTAAATTTAGCGATAATTTATTGGTTGCTCCTTATAAGGATACGGGAGATAAAGCCTTGATTTTTAGGATTGTAAATCAGCATAAAAGTGAGTTGATTGAACTAGAAGTAAACGTTACGATGGGCTATTATGAGGAGGAAAATGGCGTGAGAATGCGCCGCTTTGCGCCGATTGAATTAGAAATTAATAAGATTAATTTTTTTCCCTTAAACTGGACTTTGGTGCATCATATTGACGAAAATAGCCCCTTGTATGGCAAAACTGATACTGAAATTGCCGCCTCCGATGCCGAATTTATGATTATTATTAAGGGATTTGATGATGTGTATTTTCAGGTTGTTTATACGCGCTATTCTTACAAATATTATGAAATGGTATGGAACGCGAAGTTTTTACCCATGTTTTATGCCGATGACAAAGGGCAAATTGTGTGTGAAGTAGGTAAAATTAGTGAGTATGAGAAGATACAATAATACTAGGTAGGCTTTGCTTAAACATAAACTATAGGTTGGTTTCAAATTGGGTAGTTTTACCGAAACCGATGGGTTACTTTTACGTATAAACATTTGGTGGTTAATTTTTTGTATTATTAGTTGTAAAAAATTAACATTTTTTTTACAACTTTCTAAAAAAGTGTTGTATTTTTGCTGCGAAATAATGCTCATCACCTACAAAACAGATAGTTAGTTACTTGTTTTATTCAGACAATTTCACATTTTTAACACATCATTAAAATTTATGTTCGGTTTCCCTTCTGTTCCTAAAAAAATATACAAACAAAATTTTCTACGAAACTGTGTATTTCATATAACCTTTCAAGAGCCAATTAATTGGGAAATTCATAAAGAAATTCTTCAAAACCTACTTTCGGCATCTTATCCTAAAATATTGGATTTGTTTGCGCATACTGTGACTTTTTTTCCTACAAATCAAAAGACAAAAAAATGGAAACAAGCGGAAGATACAAAGAAAACAGGATTTAGACTCCTTTCAGAAAATAATTTCAAAAATATTTCTTTCCAAGAAAATGAAATTACTCTTTTTTTTGATGGGGTAGAATATCAATCATTTAAAGATGCAAAAGGTGTATTGGCAATCTTAAACGATTTTATGCAAGAAAATTTAGCAGACCAACATATTCTTCGCATAGTTGAACAAAAAGTAAATATTGTTGAATTTGTATTAAATAACGAAGTTTCAGGCTTGACAATTTTTAAGGAACTTATTAATGAAAAACTGTTAGGAAATATAGACTATATCCCTAATATCAATTATTTTAACCAATCTTTAAATAAAATCTCCTTTACTAATGAGAATAAACAACTGAATATTCAGTATGCCTATCATCAAGCGAATGAGAAAGTGGGGCAAGTTGTATTAGAACTTCTTTTGCAGATAGAAAAAAAAGAAACGACTTTGAATACAGATATGTTTTATGAAATGAACATGGAAATTTTTAACGCTTTTCATTGGGCAATAACAGAATCTTATAAAAGTGTAATGAATCAAGACGATGAATAGTACAAAGTTTAAACTTGGAAATAATTTAACTCCTTCTACTGAAATGGGGGGATTACGGCGACTCCATGATGCAAAACGTGTAACAGTTGTATTGTTATGCGCAATTTCTTTGCAACCTACCACAATAGAATATGATACATCTGATACTTATTTTTCAGATTACGCGCCTATTTTTTCTCAAAAATTGCAAGCGATTTTAGCCCAAGTAGAAGAATTTAAACAACTCGGACCAGATTGGGACGGTTATGGCGCAATTCCCGTAGGAAAAGACTGTTTGGACAACGCTTTCTCACTTTTGAGAAATTTAGCGCCAAGCGATATTGCTAATTTATATGATATATTCCCAAATCCTCATGGAACTATTTCTTTACATTGGCGAGGAGCTTTCAAGCAAGAGGTTTTTATGGAAATTGGAAACAAGAGTTTTTCTTATTATCTTGCAGAAAACGATAAATTGATAGAATCAGGGCAAAAAGGGGTAAATGAGTTGCTATATATTAGCACACTAATCGCTAAATTAGATGGAAACAACCGATACAAATCTTGTTGAAAACGAACCCAATATTCCCGATTTTATTGCTGACGAAGAGCAACTTATTCGAATTTTGTTCGTACCCAAACATATTAACATAAAATCGGATAATGTTACGCTAAAAACCTATATTTTTAAACCGCCAGTAGGAAGCGAAGATATTTCCGTCAATAGAGCAGATTACACAACAGAAGATGCTTGCATTAATCAAGGCTTACAAATGAGCAGACCTCCTAAAAATACTTTTTGGGGCTTGGCTTATGTCCTTGTACAGGATATAAGGGACTTGGGCTTTGAGGTTCATTACAGCCCAAGACCACATAACCCTGCTCATGCGGATATAAAAATAGGTTTTGTTGTCAAAGAAGGAGAACCCTTACCTCCTAATATTAATTTTAAAATAACACTTTTATTGGAAAAGGTAAAAGCAATTCCTTATGAATGAATAAGGAACGGCTACAACCGAATAAACACATTTTTCTCTTCTGTATAAAAACGCAACACTTCCACACCGCCTTCTCTGCCTACGCCCGATTGTTTTACTCCGCCAAAAGGCGTTCTCAAATCGCGCACAAGCCAATCATTTACCCATACAATTCCTGCTTCTAAACGGCTTGCAACTTGATGCGCTTTTTGCAAATGACTTGTCCATATTGTTGCTGATAAACCATATTGCGTACTATTTGCCTGCATCAATGCGTCTTCTACATCTTCAAAAGGAGCAATTGTACAAACGGGTCCAAAAATTTCTTCTTGATTTACGCGGCAACTCTGCGACAAACCTGCAATCACTGTCGGATTTAAAAAATAGCCATCTTTACAATGTTCTGGTAAGTTGTCGGGGATTGTTCCCCCACACAAAATCTCGCCCCCTTCTTCTTTTGCCAAATTAATATAATACAAATCCTTTTCTAATTGTGTTTTAGAAACAATCGCCCCCACTTTTGTACCATCTAGCAAAGGATCGCCTACTGTAAGTTTTTGGGTTTCTGCTACAAAATCTGCTACAAATTTATCGTAAATGCTTTTTTCTACCAAAATGCGTGAACCACACAAACAAATTTGCCCTTGATTGGTAAAAGCTGCTCGAACACTGCCTTTTACCGCTTGTTCATAATCAGCGTCAGCAAAAATCAGATTTGGGTTTTTGCCTCCCATCTCCAAAGATACTTTCTTAAATTGTTCTGCCGCCAATACATTAATCCTTTTACCTACGGATGTACTTCCCGTAAAGGTAATCATCGGAATATTGGGGTGTGTAACGATTGCCTCGCCTACTTTCGGACCCAAGCCATGCACAATGTTCAGAACGCCTTTGGGCAAACCTGCGCTTTGGCAAATTTCAGATAACAAATAGGCTGTATAAGGAGTAATTTCAGAAGGTTTGGCAACTACCGTATTTCCCGTAGCTAAGGCTGGGCAAATTTTCCAAGTAAACAAATAAATCGGTAAATTCCAAGGCGAAATTGCCCCTACGACTCCTATCGGGCGGCGTTGCGTGTAGTTGAAACCACTATTTCCCATGTCATGAGATTCGCTGCTAAATTGTGTAACAGCCTGCGCAAAAAACGTGAAATTATCAATTGCGCGTGGAATATCTACTTTTCTGGATAACCAAAGCGGCTTGCCGTTGTCGGTTGTTTCGGCAAGTGCCATTTCCTCAAAGCGTTCTTCAATGCCTTTTGCAACGTTCATCAAAATTTTGAAACGTTCTTGCACGCTCATATTCGACCAAATCGGAAAGGCTTGACTTGCGGCTTGGTAGGCTGCATTAACATCTCTTTCATCACTATCAGGCACAAGACTAAACACTTTGCCTATCGCAGGATTGATGTTTTCCAAATATGCACCACTAATAGGCGCAACTAATTCGCCGTTGATATAATTGTATAATGTTTTCATTTGCGTAAAAAACTTTGCCAAAGGTAGAAAAATTTCTTGAAATCGAAGGCATTTTTAGCACTGTTTCCCCTAAATACAAAACGGGAAGTAAGCCAACTTACTCCCCATTCCTTCGTATAGCTACTGAAGTGATATTTATTCATCACCTTCTTTTTTGCTATTTTTTGCTCTTTGAATCTCTTTACGAAGTTCGTGAGCCAACTCCTTAATTTCTTGAAGCCCCGTTCTCAAGCGAGTGCCAGCAGCACCATTGCCTTTTTCGTAGAACTTTTTCGCATCATTTTCTAATGCGTTTAAAAGCCCTTTCAATTTGTCAAAATTTTCCATGAGAATAGTGTCGTTAAATGACTTGGTACAATTTACCTTGTTGAACACATTAACGACAAAAAAAGTGCCTAATTTTGTGCTGTGGGCATTTTTGCGGATTTATCATAGGAAATTCAAGAAAATATAAGTAGAAACAGCAAAACCAAAATCAGAAATGAACTTTTTGAATCAAAATGACAATATGACATAAAGACCTCCTCAAAGAACTACTTTCTAACTTAAGAGTTACCAACCAATTCTTGAAACAACTGCCAGTAGTCTATTCTTTCTGCCTTTGCCTGAAACCAAACGTCAAAACGTATCATTTCCATTGAAAAGGGAGCCCAAGGATACTTTTGATTCATCTGTTGAATAAGATGTTGGGTTTCTTGGTATTGCTTTAAGAAATCAAAATCGTGGCGTACTAGTCGGTTTAGGAGTTTGTAGATTTCTACATTACGAGTGTCAACAGTATGATTGCTGTGAAATTTTCGTAAGTTTTCAAGTTTAATCGTTGCCATATCCCATTCGCTCTCCTCTAAAAAAGACATAATTTCCAAAATTTTGAGGTTAGAGTTAATATTATCCTTGCTGTTAGAAGCCGCTTCTGCTTGTGAAAGCCATTGTCGCGTTTCCCTAAAATTTTGTTTCAAATATGCCATGGAAGCAAACATATTTGGATAAAC
>JBJXHA010000017.1:0-4296 GCA_046160275.1 Bacteroidia bacterium
AGAGCAACTCTATGAGAAAGCAAAATTAAAGAAAAATTATCCCTTAAATAACATTGCTTCTTTATATTTAAAGCAAGGAAATTATGAAACGGCAACAGAATATGTGGAAAAAGCACTTAAAATTGGAAAAGCAGAAAATGACAAAAAGGGCTTAGGCGAAAGTTATGACATATTGGGGCAGATTGAACAAAAAAAAGGGAATTATCAAAACGCGCTTAGTTATTTTCGAAATGCCTACCAAATAAAGTCCGCTTTTGATAATCAAACAGATTTGATAGCAAGTTATAATTATTTGGGGAATGTGTATGAATTGTTGGGAAACTTTAAAGAAGCTTTGGTAAATTATAGGCAAACAATCGCTTTATGCGAAAAATTAGGAACGCGAAACGGATTAGCCTTTGCTTATTTACATGGTTCAACTATCGCATATAGCCAAAATAACCTCGCTTTGGCAGAAAGTCAAGTAAAAAGATCTATTGAAATCGCTAAACGCAACATCGGCGAGCATCAATTAGAAAAAGGTTTGTTTACCTTAGCAGATATAGATGCGGAAAATTTAAAAAATGGCTATTATGTAATTTCTAATATTTATTCACAAAAAGGAAATTATGCGATGGCTACTCACGCTTTCGTTTTAGCTAAAAATTTAAGTGATAGTTTATCTAATAGCGAAATTGCAAGAACGCTTGCGAATATGCGCACAAAGTTCGAGATTGATAATAAAAATACGGAAATTGAAGATTTAACCTTCGTTCAGAATCAGCAAAATGCCTTGCTTACCCTCAAAAAACGCCAAAGAAATGTTTCTTTCATTGGCGCTTGTTTGCTATTGATTGCTACTACGATTTTGGTTTATACCGTCATCGAAAAAGGGCGGAAAAATATTTTATTGGAGCAAAAATACACAGAATTTGAACTGCTGCAATTCAAAATTGAAAAGCAGAATGTAGAACTAACCCAACAAAATATTACGAAAGATAAACTTTTCTCCATTATTTCGCACGATATTCGTACACCTATCAATGGTTTGAAAAGTATGCTTACCTTGCTCAATGCCTCCCAAATTCCTACGTTTTTATTAAGTGATTTGTCCGAAAAGTTGCAAAAAAACATAGACAATGTTTCTACTACGATTGATAATTTATTGAATTGGTCGGTTTCGCAAATGAATGGAATTGAAACGCATCCGCAAAATGTTCGAGTTGGAGATATAGCCATAGAGATTGAGAAAATGTATCAAGCAAATGCGGCTGCCAAAAAAATCACGCTCGAAAATATAATTGACCCTGATGTATTTATTTATGCTGACCCCGATCATTTGCGCTTATTGCTAAGAAACCTTGTGGGAAATGCGCTGAAATTTACGCCTTTAGGCGGAAAAATTATCCTTTCTTCTGTGGTTTTTTCAAATGGACAACTGGCAATTTCTATCACAGATACAGGCGTAGGAATGTCGGCAGAGAAACTTAGCAAACTATTTCGCGTAGAAACACATTTTACCGAATATGGAACAGCAAAAGAAAAGGGGGCAGGCTTGGGTTTGCTCTTATGTAAGGAGTTTGCGGAAAAAAATAAGGGGAGTATTTGGGTAACAAGCGAAGAAGGGAAGGGGAGTACTTTCAGTTTTAGCCTGCCCTTAGTTACAAATCCTCAATTTGCACAATTAGCATAGTTTTTGCTAGAAATTTAATATCCATACCTTTTTCTTGTTAAATAGCATGATACAAAAATCATTAGTTCTTATCGGTGCATTTTTATTGTTTCCTTTGATTGGATTTTGTCAAGGCAATTTGAAAGATAGCCGCCCGCAACAAAGAAGTTCAAAGGAATTTGAAACAGCACAAAAAGCATTTGAAGCACGCAAAATAGAGCGAGCTTCCGCTAAAAAATCGGCACAGACCAAAGACGAGGCCGAAGTGAAAGACGGAGATGGCACTGTTACCATTCGCAAAGTAGTTGGAGCAGGTGCAGCAGTTCCCGGTAATCAGCGTTATCGCTATATCGAAAAAGACAAGGCAGAAAAGCCTGCAAAGACCAGTAAAAACAAATAATACCAAAAGCATTTTCCAGTAATTTTTTTCATTTTTTTAGGGTGGGAATGAATTCCCACCCTAAAAAAATGAAAAAAATTTATATAGCTTAGCGCCAATAATATCAAAGTGTGAGATAAGACACAAAGCAAAAGTAGAAATTATTTTTACTTTTTACAGGTTTTTCTTTCTTTTTTACTGAAAAAAATAGAACGTGTTCAAATAATGTATTATCTTTACGCCTGTTAAATACATACGCTCAACTATGTTTAACTTTTGAAAATCAGCTAAATACCTAGTATTCGAATAATTCACTATTATTACTTTATTTCTAAAATGAGAAAATTTGTAAAAACGCTATTTTTGCTTTGTGCTGTAGTGGCAATTAGCACATTTACTGGCTGCCAAAAAGAGCAAATTGGTACAAGTATTACCCCTGCTACTATCACAATGGTCAAAGCTTCGGTAATTGGGCAAGTGTTAGATGATACAGGCAATCCTATCAAAGATGCAAGCGTACAGTTAACAGATGGAACTACGGTTCAAACAGATTTGAATGGTAACTTTACTTTTACCAATCAAAAACTTGGCTCTCCTTATGCGTATGTAAAAGTTTCAAAACAAGGCTATTTTCATGCATCGCGCACCTTTTCGTGCCGTGATGGAAAAGTACACTATGTTTCGATTCAAATGTTACCCAAAACGACAAGAGGGACATTTAACGCGGCTTCGGGCGGAACTGTGAGTTTTGAAGGAGTTGAAATTTCTTTGCCCGCAAATGGCGTGATGTATCAAAATGGAGGTGCTTACAATGGACAAGTTACGGTAGTAGCTCAATATTTGAACCCCCAAGCCGATAACTTAATAGACATTATGCCAGGTGATTTGTTGGGTTATGATAATAGCGGCGAAATGCAATCCATGAAAACATTTGGTATGGTTGCTGTTGAGTTAGTGGGGCAAAACGGTGAAATGCTGCAAATTGCCCAAGGTGCAGAAGCTACACTTTCGATGCCACAAGTTGCAGGCATGACGCATGAAGGAGATATGCCGCTTTGGTATTTCGATGAAACACAAGGTTTTTGGAAGCAAGAAGGAGTGGCAAAACTCGAAAATGGAAAATGGCTGGGTAAAGTAAAACACTTTTCTTTTTGGAACTGTGATATAGTTACTGACCCTATCAGAATCCATTTTACGCTGAAAGACGAAAACGGAAAAGCTATTCCTGATATGGAATTTCTGGTTCACTCACCTTCTTTGGGAACGGGTCATGGAAGAACAGATAATGAGGGCTATGTTACGAGCATGGCTCCTAGAAATGAAGTTTTCACGATTACTATCTTAGATCATTGCGATATAGCTGTAATAGAGAAGGAAATAGGACCTTTTGTCGTAGAAACAAATCTAGGAACTATTGCCTTACCTTCAGGGAAAGAAGTTACCTATAAAGGAAGAGTGATTAATTGCTTGAGCTTGCCTGTTACAAATGGGGCAGTAAGGGCTACAATTGGTACGGGTATTGGTTCGAGAAACTACATGGCAGTTGTCAATGCCGATGGAACATTTTCCTTATCTGTTCCTTATTGCCAAAACGGATTAAGTGCTACCCTTTATGCTGTTGATTTCGATAATCCCGCAGTGCCACAAGCTATTTCAGCAACGGTGTCAAACGGAACGCAAGATGTAGGAACATTGATTGCTTGTGGTACTTCTCCTTTGGTTGGCTACGTGCAAATTACTATTGATGGTGTTCCTACCCTCATTAGTAGCAATCTCCTTTGTTCAATTTCTCCTTATCAAGGAAATCCTGCAGATGACGATGCTTTCGTAAATGCAAGTGATAACTTAAACAGTGCCATTTTTAACGTGATTTCAACTCCTCCTGACCCAAGCACAGGTATTATCAACAACTTGGTGATTAACCTTAATAATACGGCATTGCCCATCTTGAATGGTATTACAACTAATATCACTTCTTACCCCGTCAATGTAGGAGATTATTTAGATGGAAATTTCACCACTACTTATACTGATGGAACAGGGACACACAACTTAAGCTGCATCTATCATCTTCAAAAAGATTAATTCCACTTTATTTTGTGATATAATAAAAAACAGGTACGAGGCAATCTTGCTTTTGTACCTGTTTTTTTGTATAGGGAATAAATCGCTATATTTATTTCTACTTGAATAATAGTATGTATTGAAAATATTACGCTTAAAAAAAATATTGCACGTTTTTTGAAAATTATGACACAAAACGGCA
>JBJXHA010000018.1:0-14936 GCA_046160275.1 Bacteroidia bacterium
GCGACCCCATGCGTGACAGGCATGTATTCTAACCAACTGAACTACCAAACCGAATGTTATGTAAGAACGAAGTGAAAACGGCAAGCTAAAAGTAAAAATTTAGCGGTCTGGACGGGACTCGAACCCGCGACCCCATGCGTGACAGGCATGTATTCTAACCAACTGAACTACCAAACCGTTTATACTTTACAATAAGATTGCCCTATTGTCAAATGCGATGCAAAGGTCGCACCTTTTTTTGAGTTTACCAAATTTTTGGTAAAAAAAAGCTACATTTTTTTGCGAAAAAAACCTTACAAATTGATAAAGAAAGAGTTAAATTGTAAAAAAGTTTTTTGAAAGCGTGCTTTTTACAAATCAATTTCGCTTATCCAACCTTGAATGGCAGAAAGTTCGTCTTGTGACAGTTCATTTGCCCCAAAATCAGAGGGCGTAAATTGCGTTTCTTGCTGTGCCTTGCAATGTAAAATAATGTCACTTAGTGCTTGAATATAAAAATTAGCAAGTGTTTGAATTTCTGATGTGGAAAAGAAGCCATCATCGTAACTAAAGCTAATTTTAAACACTTTTTCGACAATTAAAGCATTTATATCTAAGGCAAATATTCTTTTTGCCTGTCTGTCTGCTGCATTTCCAACAGAATAAGGTGAAATGCTAAAGGTACTCCCTAAATTGTCGTCGAATTGCCCTAAATAATTGAAAGAAATTTCAGAGTAAAAGGTTTTTTCTGCGTTCTTAGACACTAATAATTCATTAATGATGCCATAATCTATTCCTTTCTGCGGAATAGCTTTCATATATTCTTTGTTTTTAATAATTATCTCTTTGATATCAAGAGAATTATCGAAAATGTTTAATTGAACAGGAAACATAGAAGTAAACCAACCCATCGCGCTTTCTAAGGGAAGGTTTGAGCTTAATTGTTCTCTGCCATGCCCTTCTAAATTGATGAAAATTTCATCTTTTTTGAAAAATGAATCTTCATTTTCTAGCATAAGATTTACCTTTTTTATTGAGATTTCAAGCGCAGCAAATAATAAATCATTGATTTCTGTTTGATAGGCTTGGTAGGTTTCATACAATAAATCGTGTGTCAAATTTGGGGCTAAATTGATTTCAAAGAATTTACTTTCTGCATACGTTTTGGGCAAATGATAGCAGTTTTTTTGCGATAAAAAGGGCTGCCAATAGCTATAAATACTTGTATTTTGTAGTGTTTTTGCGTAACTTTCAAGGAACAATGCCCAATCCGCAAAAGTAGGGATAACTTCTTGTAAATCAATATCTTGATTTATTGAAATTTGCTGATAATAGTTTTGTAAATCTTGTAAAAAAATGCGCCAAGAAACCCCATCTATTACCAAATGATGTAGGGTAATGAATAAATGATTTGTATTATCTGATTCTCTAAATAGAGCGATTGATAACCATTTCGCTTTTTCAATATGTAAAGAAGTTTGATGTTTTTCTACAATAGACTGAACAAAATCCGTATCATTATTTTGTAAGTTATATTCCTTAATTTCAAAACATTCAGCTATTAAGTTATCAGTTTTTTGAATGAAATTATTTTCAATGCTGTCAAACGCAAAACGCAAGCGAAAAATGAAATGCTGTTGTACAACTGCTCGAATTGCTTGTTGAAAAGCCTGAAAATCAAGCGGCATACTTGTTTTTAGAAATACAGATTGATTAAAATGATGCACATTTCCCTCAAAATGTTCAAAAAACCAACGCTGAATAGGGGAGAGAGGGACTTGTTTCATCTGCCCTATTTGGGGCGATAAAATTGGGAAATTTCTTTCTAATCTTTCTGCAAGTTGTTGAATGTTAGGGAATTGAAAAATGTCTTTCAAACTAATTTTGTAACCTTCTTGGTGCAGCATCGAACTCATTTGCATGGCTTTGATAGAATCTCCACCAAGTTGAAAAAAGTTTTCATTCGTGCCGATGTTACTAATGCCCAACACTATCTGCCAAATTGTGAACAATATTTGCTCCTTCTCATTTGTAACATTTACTTTTTCCTGATTAGTCGCATAATCCTCTAAGGTTTTCATTAACAAGGACTTGTCTATTTTTCCATTGGGCGTTCGCGGAATTTGAAAAAGTGCAACTAAGAGATTCGGGAGCATAAAAGTTGGCAATTCTTGTGCCAAAAAAGCTTCAATTTCTTTTTCAATCGCTTGATTATCAATGTCTTTTGAGCCATTCGTTTCAAAAAATGCCAATAATTTCCCATCTTCAATCAAAACTACGGCATCATTAACAAGACTATGTTGTTTCAATACTTGTTCAATTTCTCCTAATTCTATTCGATACCCCCTTAATTTCGTTTGTGTATCTTTCCTACCAATAAAAATAATCTCTCCTTTGTCATTCCAACATCCGAAATCTCCCGTAAAATAAGATTTGCCAACAAGAGAATTTTTAAATTTAAGATTTGTAATTTCCTTGTTTTGGTAATATCCTTTTGCCACTCCTTTGCCACCAATAATAATTTCCCCAGCTATCCCAATCGCTTGTGCTTGCCCAAAAATATCAGCAAGATAGACATTCGTATTATGAATAGGCTTACCAATAGTTATTTGATTATCAGTATTTTGTATAGTTACACAAGTACTATAAGTTGTTGTTTCACTAGGTGCATATAAATTTCTCAGTTTGAGATTTGGATAGCGTAACAATTCCTGCACTGTTTCAAAAGGCAGTGCTTCTCCCGCAGAATTAATTGCAACAACATTTTCTAAATTCTCAGTCAAAATGCGCTTTAACACAGAAGGAACGGTATTGATAAATAATTTAGGCAAGTGTAAATATTGTGGAATTTCAAGGTTATGATTCAATAATTGAAGCGTTTTGCCTGCGCAAAAAGTAAAAAATAATTCAAAAATTGAAAGGTCAAAACAGAAAGAAGTTCCTGCCAACATTCGCTCAAAAGGAGTATCTTGGAACTCCTGTAATGCCCATTTGATAAAATAATAAAGGTTGCCATGCGAAATTTCTACCGCTTTAGGTTCGCCTGTCGAGCCAGAAGTATAAATAAGATAAGCCGTATCATTTTGCGAAATTTCTACTTTTGGAACTAAAATATTGTTGCTATTTTCTTGTAATCTGATAAAAGGTAAATCATTCGAAGTGATGATATACTTGCAATTCGCATTATTGATAATAAAATCTATTCTTTTTTGAGGATATTTTTCGTCAATCGGAACATACACACAACCTAAGCGAAAAATAGCAAGCAAAACGCTCAAAACATCGCTTTCTCTGCCTATCATTAGCCCAATCATATCTCCCTTTTTTAGCCCTTTTTCGAGCAAATAAGCGTAAATTTTGGAAGCATAAACATCTATTTCTTCAAATGAAAACTTTTCCTGTTCATTCTCAATTGCAATATGATGGCTAAAGTGTTGTATTGCATTTTCCATTAAGAACACAATGTTTTCATCATCTTTATACAACTCATAAGGAGAATTGAAATTATCAAAAATAACAGATTTTTCCTTTTTCGAAATAAGACTTATTTTACTTAAATTAGAAAATGGATTTTTTATAACTTGAGAAATAAGATTAGAAAGGTGAGCAAAAATTTGAATCAAGTTTTCTTCTTGATATAAAGCCGAATGATAGATAATTTCTGCTGTTATTCCTTGCGATTGGGGATACAGCATGAGTTGAAAGGGGTAATGTGTCTTTTCAAAATAATTTTCTGCTAATAGTTGATAATCTGAAAATAGAATATTTTCTTGTACGTGATAATTCTCAAATACAAACAAATGATGAAATAAAGTATCGCCTTTTGGATTCTGCTGCTGAATTTCAGGGAGAGAGAGAAATTGATTGTTTTCATGTGAAAGCATTTGTTTTTGCTGTTTTTGCAAAATGTCAAGTACTTTTTCTTCCCCTTCTGCTTCAAAAACTATGGGTAAAACATTGATAAACAAACCAATAGCCTTGTCAATATTTTCAATTTCACTACTTCTTCCCGAAAAAACGGTACCAAAAGTAACCGACAGATTGTGGTTATAACGTTGTAAAGCAATTCCCCAGATGGTTTGAAAAAAACTATTTAGCGTAAGATGATGCGTTTGACAAAAAGATTTTACTTGATCAATTAGCTGATTATCAAACGAATAACTTGTTCTTTCTACGCTCGAATTGCCAAAATCAATCTTTGTTTTTTGGTAAGGAATTAAGGCTGCTGTTTCGTGTTTTTGCAAATAAGTTGCCCAATACTCTTTCGCTTTGTCTTTGTTTTGCGAAAATAACCATGATAAGTAATTTTCATAGGTTTTTTCAAAAACTTTAGAAACTGAAATCTGTTTTTTATTTTCTAGTTGTGTATAAATTTCTACGAATCGTTTCATTATCAAGGAAATACACCAACCATCTATTAAAATATGATGATGTGACCAAATAAAACTACTTTGATTTTTTTGTTGATGAACGGTAAGGCGAATGAGTTGCGGTTGATGAAGGTGAAAAGGGCGTTGTCTGTCTTGTGAAAGAATATACTCAAGGTCTTCATTCTCAATAAATTGCACTTTATTTTCGCTATTTTCTACAAGGATTTGTAGCGGAAAATCTAACCCATCATAAGCAAAAAAACTAGCCAACATGGGCATTTCTTTTAATAAAAGGGCATAACTTTCTTGAAGCAATGCTGCTTGAAAAGCGCCTGAAAGGGTATAGCAAAATTGCTCAAAATAAACATTTTTATCTGGATTTTTTAAGGTTTCTAGCAAAATACCTACTTGTGCTGAGCTTAAAGGATAGGCTTTTTTTATAGAAAAATGAGGGTAGTTTTTCTCTATAACTTCCTTATAATCAATTTTTTGTGCCTTGTTTTCACGCTTCTCTATAACACGAAGTTTGCTTGATAATTCTATGAGATTTTGAGCCGCAAAAATTTCTGCTAAACTTAACTCAAAACCCACTTTTCTGAGTGCGGAAATTACCAAAATTGCCTTGATAGAATCGCCACCTAAACTAAAAAAATGATCCTTGCTTGAAATCTTTTCAACTCCTAATATTTGCTTCAAAACATCATACAAAAGCTGTTCTTGCGCATTTTTAGGCGTAAAATTCTCCTCGTTTTTCTTCAAGGGACTGGGCAGGGCAGTTATGTCTAGTTTCCCATTTTGATTGAGGGGAACCTTCTCTATTTGGACCCAATAAGTTGGCAGCATATAAGCTGGCAACTCTTTCGATAATTCTTCTTTTGGAAAGTGAGAATTTCCTAGATAATAAGCTGTTAAGGTTTGGGATTTTTCCTCAAACAAAACAATACAATCTATAAAAGAGAAAATTTGCTTAATTTTTTGCTCAATTTCTCCTAATTCTACACGATACCCACGAATTTTTATTTGTTTATCTCTCCTTCCAATATATGCTAACTGGTTAGAAATATTTGTTTTTGCAATATCTCCAGATTTGTAATAATAAATATTTTGATAGGAAATAAAAGCCTTATCTGTAAGCTCCTTTTTATTAAAATAACCTAAACTTAGCCCTTCACCTCGCACATACATTTCTCCTTCAAAACCTGTAATTTGTGGAAATTCATTTTTATCAAAAAGTTGAATATGTAAATGAGGAAGTGATTTTCCGATAATAGATTGGCTTGATAATGAAGTAAATATATCTTCTTTTGAAACGAAATGGTAACTTACATGAACCGTAGTTTCGGTAATTCCATACATATTTACCAAAGCACATTTTGTAAGGTCATAACGATTTGCAAAGGTGGATAATTGTGAAGAAATTAACTTATCTCCGCCAAAAATAATATATCTTATACTTGAAAAATACTTTTCAGTATAGGTGTTTTCTAATTCAGAAAGTGCATGAAAAGCCTTAGGTGTTTGATTTAAAATTGTTACTTTTTCTTGAAAAATAAGAGATAAAAATAAATTCGTATTTTGAATTGTCTCTTTTTCTGTGAGGATTAATTTCCCTCCATAAAGCAATGCTCCATATATTTCCCAAACAGAAAAATCAAAACTAGGTGAGTGCGCCAATACCCAAATATCTTGTTCTGTGAACTTAAAAAAGTCAGTGGCAGCAAACAAATTTACCACATTTTTATGGCTAACCATGCAGCCTTTGGGTTCTCCTGTTGTGCCAGAGGTGTAAATGATATAGGCGGCTTGTTCGGGGGAAATGGATTGGCTTATATTTTCATTTTGAGGCGAAGTAGAACGACTTGATAACACATCTTCAAAAGAGCTAAATTGCTTATAATCAATGAGTTTGTTTTTTTCTTGTTCGCTTCCCAATATCATTTCAACCTGCGCATCTTTCAGTATATAAGCAACTCGTTGCGATGGTAGCGCGTTATCTATCGGAACATAGCAATTTCCTGTTTTCAAGATGCCTAAAAACGCGGCTATCATTTCAGGGCTTCTATCACAAATTACGGCAATTCTTTGATTTTCAATACTTTGCTTCTGAATAAATTGAGCAAATTGATTAACTAATTTGTTCAACTCTTCGTAACTTATTTCGTTTCCTTGATACGAAAGCGCAGGGCGATGGGGAAATTGAATAACCGATTTTTCAAAATGTTCAACGAGGTTCCCTGAAACTGTTTCCCATGTAAAAGGGGGAATTTCCATACATTGTGCATGAATTTCAGCGATAGAAATGGCGGGATTTGCCAAAAACAGCATCAAGGAATCAGCAAAAAAACGATAAAAATGTTCGAATTGGAAATCGGAAATAAAGTGTGGATTGTATTGAAAATGTAAGCAAACTTTTTCCTTTTCGACGGCAAATTGCAAACTTAATCCCATCATTTCCTGATGCTCTACTTCATGCAATTCTTCTGAAAAGCACAAACAATGCGAAAAGATATTTGTTTGATAATCAGTATTTTGCTGGAAAGCGAGTTGAATCGGAAATTGTGCGTTTTTAGTGTATGCTAAAAATTGCTCCCGTATTTTTAGCACATTTTCTTTATAATTGGCGGCAATTTCGTTGTGATAGAAAGGGAAAAATGCTTGAAATTTTTTCGCAACATTTTTTTCCATCGGCAGTAAAATTGCAGGCGTATCGTAAAAACATTTGTGTAACAAAAACTCAAAGTGCGTAAGCAGTAACACAAAATTACTGTGTGGATTGAGTTTGGTAATTTTTTTCCATTGTTCATAACTAAGCCCTTCTAAAACAAGCGTTTGTCTTTTAACATCGGATTTCGCTAAAGGCAATATGGGGGGGATATTTGCCAAAACTTGTTGCCAAAATGCCAAAATCGGTTGAAATTCAGGTGCGCTATAAGTCGCTTTCTCTTGAAAGGAAAGAGGTCTGTGCATAAAACTTTGTAACGAATTTGAAAAAATAATTGCCTAAAATAGCGAATAGATTTGTTATTTTGCAAAATAAATTAGGTAAAAGTCAACAAAGAAATGGACATTATTTACTTAACTTATCTCATAACTTATTGATAATCTATTGAATATGAAAAAAATAATTTTTTATTTGTGTTTTGGAATGTTGCTAGTGTTTCAAACTGCTTGTGACAAAAACAATTGTGCTAAAACTTGTCAAAACGGAGGAACTTGCGAAGGGGTAGCCTGCAAATGCCCTGATGGTTACACGGGTTTGTATTGCGAATCAGTCGTGGATACTTGCGCCTCGCTCAATTGCGGACTACATGGTACTTGCGTAACAAATGTGCCGCAACCTTACTGCGCCTGCGACCCTGGCTATACGGGACCACAATGTACACAAACATGGTCACAAGCCGTTGCAGGCACTTATACAGTGGAGTCTTTTTGCCCTGCTGCTGATGCGTATGAAGTTCAAGTGCAACAAGGTTTTCATGGCAATGATTTCACGATTGTAAATTTTCAAAACAAAATGGCAACCTATCCCAATGGTAGCGGGGGATTCGTGCAAGTTCCTGTAAAATTGGTGGGTGTTTTTATTGACCCTAATGTGTTTGTCATTGAACCGCAAACGCTAGATTTTAGCGATCCTGGCTATGTTTTTACCATTTCTGGCGGTGGACAATATCAACAACAAAACCGTCAATTGATAGTGAGTTTCAAGCAAGTATGGCGCGAAAAAGGCACTTTCAAACGTACAGACTCTCTGAACTGTAATGTTACCTATAAATGGAAACCAGGGTAGGGGAGATAAAGAGAACAAAGAAAAGTGAACAGTTATCAGTAAACCGCGAGTTGTTTGCTGATAACTGTTTTACTGTTTACTGAATTTTTGTACTTTTGTGGCGAAAAAATAGAAAAATATGCACATCAAAGAACTTTCATTACAAAACTTTCGCTGTTTCGAGCAACTGACCATTCATTTTAATCCCCAAATGAATGTGCTGATTGGGGATAATGCGAGTGGGAAGACGGCAGTGTTAGATGCGCTTGCTTATGCTTTAGCAAAGATAGACCTATGGTTAACAAAAGAAAAAGAATCTTTTTTGAAATTAGATTATGGTATATCAGAAAAAGACGTAAGGCAAACCTTGATAGGGGCAGAAACAGAGTATCCTGTTGAAAATACCGAAATTATCCTTCATGCTGAAAAATGGGAGGTTGCTGACAAACTTTTTGACGAAGTAAAATGGCAATTATCATATCAGATTGGCAATAGTGAGGCAAACTGTATTGATATAACCAATTTTAATGAGGTTACAGGATATCTTCGCTCTAACATAAATTCGCCTAAAATGAAAACCTTGCCTATTATTGCCTATTACCCAACGAATAGAACGGTGAAAACCAAAAACACAAGGGTAGAGAATAAGAAAGAATTAAGGCATGACGGTTATGAAGAGGCTTTATTAGGTGCAGTGGATATAAAATTAGTTTCGGACAGGTTGCAAATGTTTGATTATGAGTTATTTCATTTGAGCCAACTTGGACAACTTAGCGAAAAAGTAAAGAATCGTTACTCTGCCCTAAAAGCGGCGATTATTGCGAGTTTACCCAATGTCAATAACTTATATTATAGCCCAAAGTATAAAGAAATTATTACCTTATTTCAAGAAGACAAGGCAATTCCCTTTCGATTCCTAAGCAAAGGTTATGAAACGATGTTAAGTATTATTGGGGATATCGCCTATCGCTGTACGGTTTTGAATCCTAATTTAGATGATGTTTTAGCCCAAACACCAGGCGTTGTTCTCATTGACGAAATAGACCTGCACCTCCACCCAAAATGGCAGAAGCAAATAATAGAAAATTTGAAAAAAGTTTTCCCAAAAATCCAATTTATCGTAACCACACATTCGCCGTTTATCATTCAATCTGTGAAGAAAGAGGAATTACATAACTTAACTAATATGCGGGATATGCCAACAGACGAAGACCCCTTTAAGTTGAGTCTCGAAGAGGTGGCTGATTATGTGCAAAATATACCAAATGTAGAAAGAAGTGAGCGTTTTCAAGAAATGGTGAAAGTTGCTACTGAATATTTTGAACTAATTGAGCAGCAGAATGTTGCTGATAATGAAGAGAAAATCTTAACCTTGAAAAATAGGTTAGATGAGTTGGAAATTCTATATAATGATGACCCTTATTTTGTTGCTTTATTACAAATGGAACGTAAAACAAAATTTAATCAGCACTTAAAAAGATGAGACCTGTTCACAAACAAAAGAACTACTTAACATATACTCAATATGGTGATGCAAAACCATTATTAATTAACCAGTTAGGGCAGTTTTGCTCTTATTGTGAAAGGTACGTAAACCCCGAATCGGCTTTAGAGGTTGAGCATGTTTTATACAAGGATAAATATACACGACTTGAAACCTCATGGAGAAATTTTCTGCTAAGTTGTAAACATTGCAATACGATTAAGGGGCAAAAAGAGATAGATTTTTCTCACATTCACTTGCCCCATTTACATAATACATTCTTATCTTTTACTTATCAACCTAGTGGAAAAATAACGATTAATTCTGCTATCAAAGGTACATCAGAAGAACCTAAAGCCCAAGCCTTAATGGGTTTGGTTGGCTTAGATAGAGAACCCTCTAACAAAAAGTATAACTCTTCTGATAATTTAGTAGAAAAAAGGAGAAATGCTTGGGCATTAGCAAAAAGGTATTTAGATAAATATGAGGCTAGTCCTCCAACTACTGATATAGATTGCCTGATTGATTTAGTTCGCTCTAATGGTTTTTGGTCAATTTGGATGAAAGTGTTTGAAAATCATACAGAAGTACGCAAAGAGTTAATTACTGTTTTTGATGTGCCAAGAACAGCTTGCTTTGATAATACCACAACAATTCCTAAACCACGCAGAAAAAATAGAATAATATGACAGTTACCACATACACTCCCCAGCACAAAGTCCGTATTGTTACGGCGGCTTCGCTTTTTGATGGGCATGATGCAGCGATTAATATTATGCGCCGTATTATGCAGGCTTCGGGGGCGGAGGTTATTCACTTAGGGCATAATCGCTCGGCGCAGGAAATCGTAAATTGCGCCATTCAGGAAGATGCTCAAGCCATTGCCATCACTTCTTATCAAGGTGGGCATTGTGAGTATTTTAAATATATCTACGACCTATTGAAAGAGAAAGGTTGTGGGCATATCAAGATTTTTGGTGGCGGCGGCGGTACGATTCTGCCTACTGAAATCGAAGAGCTTCATGCTTACGGCATTACGCGCATTTATTCCCCCGATGATGGGCGTTCTTTGGGCTTGCAAGGCATGATAAACGATGTGTTGCAAAGGTCGGATTTTCCCGTAGGTGATCGCGTGAATGGGGAGGTGGCAAAATTATCTTTAAAAAATCACAAAGACATTGCACGCGTAATTTCTAGGGTAGAAAATTATCCAGAACTTGCTGAAAATGTGATGATTGAGGTGAGATCTGCCCTTCAAAAAGAAAATAAAAACATTCCTGTTTTGGGGATTACAGGCACAGGAGGGTCAGGGAAATCTTCTTTGACAGATGAAATTGTTCGCCGCTTTTTGATTGATTTTCAAGACAAAAATATCGCCGTTGTTTCCGTTGACCCTTCCAAAAGAAAAACGGGCGGTGCTTTGCTTGGGGATAGGATTAGAATGAATGCCATTTTTAGCGAAAGAGTGTATATGCGCTCACTCGCTACTCGTCAATCGAATTTGGCACTTTCTAAGCACATCAAAGAGGCGATTGAAATTCTAAAAGCTGCCCAATTTGACCTCATTGTGCTAGAAACTTCGGGTATTGGGCAATCTGATACAGAAATTATCGACCATTCTAACGTTTCCTTATATGTAATGACTCCCGAATATGGCGCGGCATCTCAATTAGAAAAGATTGATATGTTGGATTATGCCGATTTGGTGGTTTTGAATAAATTTGACAAACGAGGTGCGCTTGATGCCTTGCGTGATGTGAAAAAACAATATCGCCGCAACCATAATTTATGGGATATTGCCGAAGAGGACATTCCCGTTTATGGTACGATTGCTTCCCAATTTAATGACCCTGGTACAAATCAGTTATACGTGAAATTGATGCAAAAAATTGCCGAAAAAACAGGCATCGATTTGCATTCGAAGTTCCAAATTACTGACGAAATGTCGGAAAAAATCTACATCATTCCACCAGCGCGTACCCGTTACCTTGCCGAAATCTCTGAAACCATTCGCGCCTATAATAAATGGACAAATGACCAAGCTGACAAAGCAGAACTTGCCTATGCTTATCATGTTATCGCTGAAAAACAAAAGCAAGTCCTAAAAAATGTAGCTTCTTCTCATGCCGAGGCGAAACTCGAAACTTTGTTAACAGAGGCGGAAAAGTCAAAAGATACACATCTTCGCGTGTTGGATAGCAGTACGCAAGACCTTCTCGAAAATTGGGACAAAACGCTCGCTAATTATCAAGGAGAAGAATTTACTTACCTCGTGCGTGGCAAGGAAATTAAGGTGAAAACGACTACCGAAAGCCTTTCACATACGAAAATACCGAAAGTTGCTGTACCAAAATTGCGGAGTTGGGGAGATAGATTGCGCTGGGCATTGCAAGAGAATTTCCCTGGCGAATTTCCCTATACTGCAGGCGTTTTTCCTTTCAAAAGACAAGGCGAAGACCCTACGAGAATGTTTGCAGGAGAAGGTGGACCCGAAAGGACAAACAAAAGATTTCACTACGTTTCGTTGGGCTTACCCGCAAAACGTCTTTCTACTGCTTTTGACTCGGTTACTTTATATGGCGAAGACCCCGATTATCGCCCCGACATCTACGGAAAAGTGGGCAATTCTGGCGTTTCGATTTGCTGCCTTGACGATGCCAAGAAACTTTATTCAGGTTTTGACTTGTGTAATCCTTCTACTTCGGTTTCGATGACGATTAACGGTCCTGCGGCAGTATTGCTTGCTTATTTTATGAACACAGCCATTGACCAGCAATGCGAATTATACATCAAAGAAAATGGCTTGGAAGCAGAGGTGAATGCAAAAATAGCGGCAATTTATGAGGAAAAAGGCTTGCCACGCCCGACTTACAATGCCGAAGAATTGCCAGAAGGAAACAATGGCTTAGGTTTGATGCTTTTAGGAGTTACAGGTGACCAAGTGCTGCCTAAAGAAGTGTATGAAAAAATAAAAGCGCACGCTATTTCGCAAGCAAGGGGAACGGTACAAGCCGATATTTTGAAAGAAGACCAGGCGCAAAATACTTGCATTTTCTCTACCGAATTTTCTTTGCGTTTGATGGGCGATGTGCAGGAATATTTTATTCAAAATAAAGTCCGCAACTTCTATTCCGTTTCGATTTCGGGCTATCACATTGCTGAAGCAGGTGCAAATCCCATTTCTCAACTTGCTTTTACGTTGGCAAACGGTTTTACCTACTGCGAATATTACCTCTCAAGGGGCATGAATATCAACGATTTTGCGCCAAATTTCTCCTTTTTCTTCTCAAATGGCGTTGACCCTGAATATGCGGTAATTGGTCGCGTGGCGCGTAGAGTTTGGGCGAAAGCAATCAAAAATAAATATGGTGGCGATGAACGAGCGCAAAAGCTAAAATATCATATTCAAACTTCTGGACGTTCTTTGCATGCACAAGAGATTGCTTTTAACGACATTCGCACGACTTTGCAGGCTTTATATGCCATTTATGACAACTGTAACTCGCTGCATACCAATGCTTATGATGAGGCGATTACTACGCCTACCGAAGAATCGGTTCGTAGGGCAATGGCAATTCAATTAATTATTAATCACGAACTAGGGCTTGCCAAAAATGAAAATCCTATGCAGGGTTCATTCATTACCGAAGAATTGACGGATTTAGTGGAGGAAGCGGTTTTACTTGAATTTGACAGGATAACCGAGCGTGGCGGCGTACTTGGTGCAATGGAAACAATGTATCAAAGGGGGAAAATTCAAGAGGAATCTTTGTATTACGAAACCTTGAAACATACAGGTGAACTGCCACTTATCGGCGTGAACACTTTCCTTTCCAAAGATGGTTCACCTACGGTTTTACCAAGAGAAGTGATTCGTTCTACTACCGAAGAAAAGGAGGTACAAATACAAACCGTTCAAAACTTGCATCATAGAAGTAGCGAAAACGGAAAAAATCACCTCCGTAACCTTCAACAAGCCGCCATCAATAACCGCAATGTGTTTAATGAACTCATGGAGGCAGGAAAATACTGCTCACTTGGGCAAATTACCAATGCTTTGTATCAAGTAGGCGGGCAGTATAGAAGGAATATGTAATATTGCACTAAACCGGCTCTTAAAAGACCTAGTAAGGTGCAGGAAACGCCTTACTAGGTCTCAAAACAAAAGAAAAAATATTTCTCCAGACCTGCTAAGATTTTTCCTGAATCTTAGCAGGTCTAACCAAGAGCTTCTCCCTTCTTTTTAATTATTCGCTAATAATTAGTTTATGTTATTTTTTATCACAAAAGAATAATTATCAACACTTTATATCTGTTTACTGATAAAGTTAATTGTTAACTGAGATTGTTTTTATCCTGCCACAACACCACCGTCATCGCAAATGTTCCCATAAACAATACCGTAGCAAATAGCAAGTGTAAGGGCTGCAAGAAGGGCGGAATGGCAAAGTAATTCATGGAAATACCAAAGAGGATTTCGAGACTGAGTAGGCTTCCACAAGCAATGGCGAGTTTTTGGAGAAAACTGTGTGTGACAAGGTATTCTTTCATTTGATACAGCCAATAGCCAATGCCTAATACAATGAGATAGTAGGAGTTTTTATGCCAAAAATAGATTTCTCCTAAATTTGCAATCCATTCTCCGCGTTTTGCATCGCCCAAGGTTTTTGCCACAACGTCCACATTTTCACGTACTTGCGTGCCAATAATGATTTGAACGAGTATCAACAAAGAAACGCCTAAGCCCCCAAGAATCCAACTATTAGGAAGGCTAAAACTACTGTCTTTTTCCGCATTTTCATTTTGATAAGGCCTTGCAATCAAATAAGCGATAATCAAAACGGCAAGCAAAATCATGGCAAAAAACATGTGCAAAGTAATCATTCCTTCGTGGAGGTTGCTGTCCACTACTTTTTTGCCCAGCCAACCTTCTATTCCTACCAAAATAAAACCTAAGAAACTCAAAATGGGTATCCAAGTATTCACTTTGCGCAAAGGATAAGATGCGAGCAAGGTGGCAAAAATAAATAAACCCGTTAATGCCCCAATCAAACGGTTTACATATTCAATCCAAGTTTGAACGGCATTAAATTTCAAGCCTAACTTGCCATATTCGACTATATAATGTTCTGGTACGTCACAAGCGCAAGTAGGCGGCACCCACATTCCAAAACATTTGGGCCAATCGGGGCAGCCCATTCCCGACCCTGTACTTCTAACAATTCCTCCTACCAAAACTAGGAAAACCACAATGCCAATTGTCCAAAGGGTAATTTTTAAATATCTTTCCATATTCCACAAAAACTATAGCCTATAAACTAGGAATGTGTAAGGAAGG
>JBJXHA010000019.1:0-22778 GCA_046160275.1 Bacteroidia bacterium
AAATGTAATGCTAACTAAAACCTGTAGCGGCTGCTTTAGCTGCCGCAAAAGCGCAAAAACGAAGTTTTTGCAAGTTATCGGGCAGCTAAAGCAGCCCGTACAGCATTACATTTATGCCACTACCTAATATACTACCACCAAATCGAATGAGGTATTACCATGTATTCCAGTATGAAAAAAAATGTCTTACTATTTGTCTTGCTAGTTTTAGGAAGGTTAGGTTATGCACAAGCACCCAAGCAACAGGTTAATGTTTCAGTGAAGGAAATTGTCGTAGGTGAAAATCTACTGTGTAAAGAAAAAATCAAAGCACATGTTTATCAAGCAGACAGCCTAAAAAATAAAGAAGGGCAGTCTTTTATAACCAGTTTTGATTTGAACGTCAGCAAAAAACCATGCAAGCGATTGATTCAGTGCAAAAAAGTGGTGTTAGGACTAAGAGAATGCGGCAATCACATTGAGTTTCTCTACGATGAAAAAAAACATCTTTTTTGGGCGATTGATACAAGCGAGGAAATTGCGCAAGCTGTGGCAGATGCGAAAGCCGAAGGGTATTTGAATTTTTTTGGAGATACCTTTTTGCAAGAAAACATTGATAGAAGTAAAAAAATGGTGAAATATTGCCATTATTTTCCAACATCAGACGCGGTTGAAATTATAAATAATCCGGTGAATCAAGCAGATGACGACATTTATCAATTACACGATTTGGCGAATCATTACAAGTTTTTAACAAAGGGGAACATAACAAAAGTGTTAAACGCTGAAAATAAGGAAATTGCAGTACTAATGTTAGGTGGGTTTTCTAATTATATCGGCAATGCTTATTACTTTATTTCTGATTCAGGAATGGTGAAATTGACTTGGGACGAGATTGTAAAGGAATAAAAGAGCCTATATTTTTTCGGGCAGTCTAAGAGGTTAAGCCTTTTAGACTGCTTTCTTTTTTGGTTTTTACCCTTGAAATGCTTCAATCTATGAAAATATTTTGCACCAATGCACTTCCTTTGACATTATTTTTGCTAAAATCACAATTATTTACGAATTTAGCGACTTGATACGGCAAACACATTCTTCCGATTTACGTTTAAGTTTGTAAATCGGGGAAAATCCTATTTTTCAATGAAAATACAATGAAAGAAACACAAATTATTGACAAAAGATTGTCCGAATTTCGTAGGAAATTCTACATAGATAAACTTATTAGAGGAGGATTGATTCTAGCTGTTTTGACAGGTGGAATGTTATTCATAGCGCTTTTGAGCGAGGGCTTGTTTGGCTTTTCTTCTAAGGTGCGCGTAGGTATGATTTATACCTTGGGCGCAGTGTTTGGCGGCGTTTTCTTGACGATGATTGCTTACCCTCTTTTTCAGCTCTTGGGGATTGGGCAACGCATTTCTGATTTTCAAATCGCAGACATGGTGAAAAAGGCTTTTCCTGACATCAGCGATAAGTTGACAAATCTTTTGCAACTTCGCAAAGAGATAGGAACGGGAAATACCTTGTTAGCTGCTGCCGTAAATCAAAAAGCGGGAGAAATTTCGCCTGTGCGCCTAAGTAATGCAATTAACCTAAATCTCAACCTCAGATATGCGCGTTATCTTGCTTTGCTTTTGTTGTTGTTTGGTGTTACTTATTGGGTAAGTCCTAGTATTTTCAAATTGGCTTCCAATCGCCTTTTACATTACGATAGAGAGTTTTTGCCACCACCGCCTTTTGCCTTAGAAGTTTCGGGTGTGCCTACAAAAGTCGTGGCAGGGGAGAGCCAAGACATTGCGGTAAAATTGAAAGAGGTGAATGAACTACCTGCGGAATTGTCTATTTATATTAAAAAAAGCTCCGAAGATAACTTTATTGACTATAATTTAAAGAAAAATACGGCTACTGAATTTCAATATACCCTTGCCGATATGAAGGAAGATTTTACCTTTTATGTCGGAAATCCTGAAATTAAATCACAAGCATATAGCGTAAAAGTACTGAAAAGACCTTTTATCAAGAGCTTTAATGTAACGATCACGAATCCTGCTTACACAGGCTTAGGTTCTCAAAAACTAGAGCCGAATGTGGGCGATTTCAGAGTGTTAAGGGGGAGTTCTGTTACTTGGGAATTAGAGCCGCAAGGTGATGTTAGTTCTGCTTATTTCGCAGGAAAAGGAAAAGAAAATTTTTCAGGAAAAAATGAAGTAGGGAAAATGTTTTTCCGAAAATCCATATTATCCGATTTGGATTATTATTTAGCTTTAAAATCTTCTGCAAATCTGGATAATTTAGATACAGTAAGATATAAAGTTACGGTGCTTGAAGATCGTCATCCTTCTATTTATGTAAGCGCACCTGCCGAGTATGTTGTTGATGCTGACCCAATTATGCCATTAGGAGTTGAAATTGGAGATGATTATGGTTTTACCAAAATGACCTTGTTTTACCGAATTGCCAAAACGGGAGGTTCGTCTGAAACAAGTGCTGCTTTTAAAGAATATCCACTCACCATTTCTAATAAAACTTTAATTCAGCCGCTAAATTATATGGTTGATGTAAACAACTTGGGCTTGAAAGAAGGCGATGAATTAGAATATTATATTAAAGTATGGGACAATGATGGAATTGCAGGGGCAAAATCTAGCACAAGTGGTACATTTGCAGTGCGTTATCCTACTTTGGCAAATAAATATGAAGAAGTGAAGCAGGAACAAACCGACATCAAAGACGAGTTGCAAGAGATGAAAAAGCAAGCCGAGCAAATTGAAGATGCTTATCGCAAGATGCAGGAAAAAATGCTCGACCAAAAGAAAATGTCTTTTGATGACCGAAAAGAGGCGCAAAAAGTGCTTGATCAGCACAAAAATATGATGAATAAAATGGAGGATATGAAGGAGAAACTCCAGCAATATACCGACAAAATGCAACAAAATCAGATGATTTCAGAAGAAACGCTGAAGAAATATGAGGAGTTGAATAATTTCATCAAGGAAATTAAAAATCCAGAATTGGAGAAAATGCTCAACGAATTACAACAAAAAATGGAGAACATTAATCCTGAAGAAATGAAGGAGAAAATGGAGCAACTCAAAATGCGCGATGAGGACATGAAAAAGGCGATTGAGCGTACCATGGAGTTGATGAAGCAGTTGGAAATTGAGCAAAAAATTGATGAGGTGAAAAATAAGTTGGACAAATTGAAGGAGAAACAAGACCTTCTGAATGAAAAACTTGAAAATGCCAAAACGCCAAATGAAATGGACAAACTTTCTGAAATGCAGAAAGAATTGGACAAACAAATGGAAAATATCGAAAAGGATTTGAAAGAGCTTGCCGATAAAAAAGAAAAGACTTCAACGCCTGATGGTGATAAAATGAAAGATCTGCAAAAAGATGCAAAAGAGGTAGAAAAAGATATGCAAGACGCTTCGCAAGATATGGAAAAATCAGGCGATGAGCAGGAAAAAGGAGAGCAAAGTAAATCTCAAGATTCTAAGCAAAATGCAGGGAAGAAGCAAAAAAGTGCATCAAAAAAGATGAAAAAGATGAGCGAAAAATTGAGCAGTATGCAAATGCAGTCACAACAGCAACAAGATGAGCAAAATCTTGAGCATCTGCGCGAATTGCTCGAAAACTTATTGAAGTTGTCTTTTGACCAAGAGGATTTGAGAAACGAAGTTTCTAAGCTAAAATATGGCGACCCTGCCTTGAAAGACAAAAGTCAAGGGCAGAAAAAATTACAAGACGATATGAAATTAGTCAAAGATAGCTTAAATTCTTTGGCAAATAAGGTCGTGCAAATCAAGCAATATGTGATTGAGGAAAGTAATAAAATTACTGATGCGATGCGAAATACGCAACCTCATTTCCGTAACAAACAAATTTCGCAAGTTACTGCGCAACAACAACTTGCGATGACAAGCATTAATAACCTTGCTAATATGCTTTCTGAAGTAATGAAGCAAGTACAAGCTCAAATGAAAGCAAATGCACAGGGAAAACCTGGCGAAGGAATGTGCAAAAAGCCTGGTAATAAACCTGGCAACGGTATGAGTATGAAACAATTAGGACAGGCGCAGCAAAATTTGAATGGGATGATGCAGCAAATGATGAATGGCGGAAATATGAGTAGTGAACAACTCTCTCAAATGGCTGCACAACAGGAAGCCTTGCGCAAACAACTCAAAGAAATGCACGAGAAAAGTAAGGCAGAAGGTGGAAAAATGTTGGGCGATGCAGATAAAATTATGCAAGATATGATTGAATCAGAGCATGATTTGATTAATAAACAACTCACTAGCCAAACCATGATGCGTCAGCAACAGATTCTTTCGCGCTTGTTACAAGCCGATAAATCTATGCGAGAAAGGGATTATGAGGAACGCCGCGAATCTAACACGGCTAAAGAGTTGGACAAAAAAGCACCTGAACAACTCACTTTGGAAGAATATAAGACTAAAATTCGTCAAGAATTGTTGAAAACTTCTAAAATGGAGTATAATGGCGATTTTATTTTGTTGATTGAGCAATATTTTAAAAAACTAGAACAAACTAATAAATCTCAAAATAGTTCTAGTAAATAAATGGTGTTCCCTAGTAATCTGAAAAAATTGCTAGGGAATCCTACTTTATTATCCATTTTTATATTCCCCCAACCTAATAGTTTTTTAAATGAACCGTAAACTTAAAAATGAAATGTCTAATCAGTTAACTTTAGAAACAAACCCCGCCTCAATCAATCAGGTAGAGGAGTTTGTGGAATCACTTAGCAAAACGCTAAATTTCAAAGAAGATGTGTTTGGCAATGTGATGGTTGCTGTTACAGAGGCTGTAAATAATGCGATTCAGCATGGCAATAAAAATGATCCTCAAAAAAAAATACACCTTAATTTCGAAGTAGAAAAGTCTTTTCGATTGGTTGTGAGTGTTACAGATGAGGGAGAAGGTTTTAACCCTGATAGCCTACCTGACCCAACAGCTCCCGAAAATTTAGATAAAATAGGGGGGAGGGGTGTGTTTTTGATGCAAAATCTGGCAGATGAGCTTACCTTTGAAGAAGAAGGAAGGCGTGCTGTAATGAAGTTTTTTATCTAATGCAATAATATAAATGTTCCACGTGGAACAAATTCAAATGATTACTTTTCATATAGAGAAAAAAGGATTTAAACTTGCGCATAAATTAAAGCTAAAATCGTGGATTAAATCTGTGATAGCAACTCACTCGCAACAATTATCCGAGTTGAATTATATTTTTGTTTCTGACGAAGAATTGTATCAAATCAACCTAGAAAGATTACAACATAATTATTACACAGACATTATCACTTTCTATTATCATGCCGAGAACCAACCTATTATGTCGGATATTTATATAAGTGTGGATAGGGTTGCTGAAAATGCAAAGGACTTGGGCGCAAACGTAGAAGATGAGTTACATCGTGTAATGATTCATGGCGTGTTACATTTGTTAGGTTTTGATGATCATGGCGAGACTAATGCGAAAGAAATGAGAAATAAAGAAGATGTAGCATTAGCTATGCGCAATTTTTTGTAATATTTTAACCATAATGTTCCACGTAGAACATTATTATTCTCATGTTTTAATGAAATATATTATACTTTTGTCGTTTTGCTTTCTTTTTGCCTCTACTAATGTAGGCTTTGCTCAGGATAAAAAAGATGGGGTTCATTTATACAATCCAGCCGCTGATGCTAAAAAAGAATTGGCTGATGCACTAAAAAAGGCAAAATCTGAACATAAGCAAGTGCTTGTGCAAATTGGCGGAAATTGGTGTGCATGGTGTATTAAGTTTCATGGTTTTATCGAAGCTAATCCTTCTTTACGTGATTCTATCAAGGCAAACTATGTGTTTTTATTGGTAAATTATGACAGAGAACATTTGCAAGAAGATTTGATGAAAAAATGGGAGCATCCTAGCCGTTTTGGTTTTCCTTGTTTACTTGTATTAAATGCCGATGGTAAACGCCTACACACCCAAGATTCAGCACTTTTGGAAAAAGGTGATGGTTATGATTTAGAAAAAGTACAACACTTTTTGGATATGTGGACAGTAAAGGCTGTAAATGCTAAAAAATAATGTTCCACGTGGAACATTATTAAAGAAAAGAGGGCATTTCTTTATTTACTAGGTATGCCTAACTGTTACAATAAAACGAATGAATTTAAGTTAAATAAAAAAACAAGCACACAAATTGTTCCACGTAGAACAATTTGTGTGCTTATGTTAAAGATAATTCAAGAAAATGTTTGAAAAATATGATGTAATTGTGGTGGGTGCGGGTCATGCGGGCTGTGAAGCAGCGGCGGCGGCGGCAAATATGGGCTGTAAAGTACTGCTCATTACGATGAGTATGACTACTATTGCTCAAATGTCGTGTAATCCTGCAATGGGGGGAGTTGCAAAAGGGCAACTAGTAAGAGAAGTAGATGCATTAGGAGGCTATTCTGGAATCGTTTCTGATAAAACGATGATACAATTTAGAATGTTAAATCTATCTAAAGGTCCCGCAATGTGGAGTCCACGCACCCAAAATGACAGGGCTAGGTTTGCAGAAGAATGGCGTTTGATGCTGGAAAATACGCCAAATGTGGACTTTTGGCAAGAGATGGTAAGTGGTTTGATTGTGAAAGATAATAAAGTGGTGGGCGTAAAGACAGGAATGGGCATTGAAATTCAAGCAAAGTCGGTAATCCTGACCAATGGTACATTCTTAAATGGCTTGATGCACATTGGGGAGAAACAATTTGGCGGTGGAAGAAGTGGGGAAGGGGTTGCCAAAGGCATTACAGAGCAATTAGTTACGCTTGGATTTGAAGCAGGGCGAATGAAAACAGGCACTCCGCCGCGAATTGATGGTAGAACGATTAACTGGGAAGCTACGGAAGAGCAAAAAGGAGATGAAAATCCTTCTAAATTCTCCTATTCTCCAGAAACAAAACCACTCGAAAAGCAACTTTCTTGCTATATTACTTATACAAATACCAAAACACACGAAATATTAGCGACTGGTTTTGAGAAATCTCCTATGTTTACTGGAAGAATACAAGGCCTAGGCCCTCGTTATTGTCCTTCTATTGAAGATAAAATCACTCGTTTTGCAGAAAGAGACCGCCACCAACTGTTTTTAGAGCCTGAAGGTTGGAATACAGTTGAGGTATATGTGAATGGCTTTTCTTCTTCTTTGCCTGAAAATGTGCAAATGGAGGCAATGAGAACCATTCCAGGACTAGAAAATGCAAAAATGTTCCGCCCTGGTTATGCCGTAGAATACGATTATTTCCCGCCGACTCAATTAAAATTGACCATGGAAACACAATTAGTGGAGAACTTGTATTTTGCAGGGCAAATTAACGGTACTACAGGTTATGAGGAAGCAGCTTGTCAAGGATTAATGGCAGGAATTAATGCCGCATTAAAAGTAAAAGAACAAGAGCCATTAATTTTGCGTAGAAATGAGGCATATATTGGAGTCTTGATTGATGATTTAGTAACAAAAGGAACACAAGAACCTTATCGAATGTTTACTTCGCGTGCAGAATATCGTACTTTATTGCGCCAAGATAACGCAGATTTGCGCTTGACTGAAATTGGATATAAAATTGGTTTGGCGAGGGAAGATAGGGTAGGGCGTGTAAGGGAAAAGAAAGCGGCAATTGAAAAAATACACGAAGTTTTGGCACAAACCTCTATTTTACCAGAAGAAATGAATCCTTATTTGGAAACGCTGGGTAGCGCAGCGATGCAGCAGAAGGTAAAAGCCTTAACGGTCTTGCTTCGCCCTAATGTAACATTGAAAGAAATGATGGAATATGCGCCAGATTTACTCACTCCACTTGCTGAATATTCAGATGATTTTCTTTCTCAAGCAGAAATTCAAGCAAAATATGCAGGTTATATTAAAAAAGAAGAGGAATTAGCTAATAAAATGATGCGTTTAGATGACATTGTTATCCCTGAAAGCTTCAATTATCAAAATCTTCACTCTTTATCATCAGAAGGAAGAGAGAAAATGACGCGCATGAAACCGCGTAGTTTGGGGCAGGCATCTCGTATTAGCGGGGTTTCACCTTCGGATATTTCCGTTTTGATGGTCTATATGGGTAGATAAATGTTCTACGTGGAACATTCTGAATAAAAGAAGGCTATCTGTATGATTACAAGATAACCTTCTTTTTGATGATAGCGTAAATTTATAACAACTTTTTTGCTTCTGTTGCCACATAATCCTTTAAATAAAAGGGCTCAAATGTTAATAAATCTTCAAATAACTGATTTTGATATTTATGTAACAGAAATCCCCCTAAAAATCGTACACTTGAGGTAACTTCTGGGAATAAATAGACATTTTCATGGGTAAGTGCGCTGCGGCACTTTTTCGCACCATCACCTATAAAAACCACTTTCCTTTGTGCCAAAATTTCCTCGAATGATTGCTCATTGATAATTTCAGCTTTAATCGAAAGCATGGTTTGAATTTCCATATCATAAAATCCACAATATACCTCCATTCTTCGTGCATCTATCATGGGGCAAATCCAAGCATTAAGCGTTGAAGCAATAGGTTTTACCTGCCAAGCTAACGATTCCAAACTGCCGACTGAAAGTAAAGGAAGATTTAATGCCATGCAAATTCCCTTTGCCGTACTTACTCCCACGCGCAAACCCGTATAAGAGCCAGGTCCGCAACTCACCGCAACGGCATGAAGCTCACGCATTTGCACTTCCATGTCTTGAAGCAAAGACGCTATCATTTGCGCCAATAGGCTCGAATGTGTTTTAGGCTTGTGATATTCGATTGTCCCCAATAATTGCGCCCCTTTATACAAACCGACAGCACCTACATCTGTTGCTGTTTCTATCACTAAAATATATGGATTCATGAAAAATAGACGTTAAATTTTAGAAAATGAGGGTGTCAATAGCAAAATATTAACAAATTTTTGGCAATAAACGCTCCATTGCCATGCCACGAGAACCTTTTAGTAAAACGTGCGTAATTTTATGTTCTTCCAAAAGTGCAGAAATCTCTGCTTGTAACGCTTCTACATTTTCGTAATGTTTGCACTGGCTAAGTGCGCTTGCTGCGTAACGCATTTCTTTACCTACAAAAATGCTTAAATCTGGCTGATGTGCTTCCACAATTTCCCCTAGTTTTGAATGTTCAGCTTTACTTTCCTCTCCCAATTCAAACATATCGCCCAAAATAACTGCCTTTTTTGCTTGTGGATATTGCGAGAAAAAATTCAGCACAGAGGCTTTCATTGAAGAAGGATTTGCGTTATAAGCATCTAAGCAAATCGTATAATTGCCTTGTTTTACAATTTGGCTACGTTGATTAGTAGGAACATAATTAAAAATTCCTTTTTTTAGGTTCTCCAAAGAAATTCCGAAGTGTGAACCAATCGCTACTGCAGCTAAAATATTCATACAGTTGTATTCCCCTGTAAGTTGTGTACGAAAAATTTCGGGTTTCTCCCAATTTCTGTAAGTAAGTTCCAGTTCCATGCCTTCTTGCGACTGATGCAACAAGTGATAATTGAACAAAGAATCAGAAGAACCCAAAGAAACTTGATGAAAAATGCCTTTGGCTGAATCTTGCACATTTTCGTCTGCACAATTGACAAAGACTGTTCCTTTATGTTCTCTTAAAAAGTCAAACAATTGCTTTTTTACCGTTTTTACGCCTTCTATATTTTTTAATTTCTCTAAATGTGCTTTCCCAATATTCGTAATAACACCATGCGTTGGTTCTGCAATTTCCGCCAATTCTTTAATATCATCAGGTTGATTTGCGCCCATTTCAATGACGGCAATTTCATCAGTACTGCGAATAGAGAGCAGGGAAAGCGGCACCCCAATATGATTGTTAAAATTCCCGCTTGTTGCGAAAGTTTGTTTTTCCGTTTTCAAAACAGAAGCGATTAACTCTTTGGTAGTTGTTTTTCCATTTGACCCTGTAATGCCTATGATGGGAATGGAGAGTGTTCTGCGGTATTCTCTCCCCAAATCTTGTAAAGATTTTAATACATTGGGTACTAAGATATAACGTTCATCGTTAGGTTGGTAAAACTGCTCATTATCTAAAATTACGGCAGCCGCTCCTTTCTCTAGTGCTTGGGCTGCATAACCGTTCCCGTCAAAATTTTCACCTTTCAGCGCAAAAAACAAGTCTCCTGCTTGTAACTTGCGTGTATCTGTGGCAATTTTTTTATATCTTTGAAAAAGTTTTAATAAATCCATACATTATTTGGGCTTAAAATGACCACAAATTTCCACATTTTTTTTGATAACAAAAACATGAAAAAGTTGATATTGTTTTTTTTGTGTTGGCAATCGCTTTTCTTATTTGCGCAACAACCACAGCATTTCTTGACAAATCGTTGGAAATGGATTGATAGCGGTGATACCTTAACAAGTGCGATTTCTGGCGCGATGAATGCTCCTCAATTTGGCAAGGTGGACATGGATTTAGATGGCGTTGAGGACATCGTACTTTTTGACAGAGAAGATTATAGTTTTACCCCTTATTTACACAGAATTAAAAATGGGCAAGTAGTTTATGAATATAACCCACGTTACAAAGAAAATTTTGAAAATTGTGATTGCGAACATTGGGCAGTTTTTCAAGACATGAATTGTGATGGGGTAAATGATTTATTTTGTTGTAATTATCTTGGGCATTTTCGCGTGTATAAATCGGGTATTGAAAATGCTAAACGCGTTTTCAAGCCAAGCCAAGGACAAAGTTTGATGTATGCCCAACCCGGCTTTATTCCACCTGTTGCACCTATTTCTGTTTTGATTACAGATTATCCTGCCGTTGCCGATGCTGATGGTGATGGTGATGTGGATATTATTTCTTTTAGTTATTTTTCAAATTATGTTGATTATTATAAAAATCTAGCAATAGAGCAAACAGGAAAATGTGATACAATGATAATGAAACTTGAGTCGCAGTGTTGGGGGCATTTTTATGAAAGTAATAGTGCAAACACCGCTTTTCTACATGACACTTCAAGCACAGGGCTTTGTCCATTTCCGGCGGGTTTTTCTCCTACTTATGTCCAATCCAATCAAAATCAACCGTTTCCCTCCGACCCCGATCCTATTCGTCATGCGGGTTCTACGGCATTGATGCTGAATCTTGATGGCGATAGTTTGCAAGATTTGATGGTGGGCGATGTTTCTTATAACAAAGTCTATGCACTTTACAATAAGGGTGCAAAATGGCACAGTTATGTTACAAGTGTTGATACAGCTTACCCGCAATATAACGTAGCTGTTGAGGTAAAAACATTTCCCGCTACTTTTTACATAGACATTGACGATGATGGGAAAAAGGATTTGATTGCTTCACCCAACCAAATGCAAGGCTCGAACAACATGAAATCCGTGTCTGTGCATAAAAATATAGGACAAAATGACCACCCCAATTTTCAATACCAAACGCATGGGTTTTTGCAAAATAGTTGTTTAGAATTTGGCTCTTTTGCTAATCCTGCTTTTTTTGATTTTAATAATGATGGCTTGGAAGATGTGTTAGTAGGGAATGGTTTTTATGAAGATGGTGATCCAAGTACGTCCAAATATGCCGCATTTTCGTTGTATCGAAACATTGGTAGTACTATTTACCCGATGTATGAATTAGAAGATGACGATTTTTTGGGAATTAAAACCAATCCGACTTATGCAAATTTAAGACATCTTACGCCCACTTTTGCCGACATTGACAATGATGGGCGAAAGGATTTGTTTTTTGGTAATGCAACAGGTACAATTTATTATTTTAGAAATGTTAACAATAATTTTATTTTTCTTACCAGTCAGTTTGCAGGGATTGATGTAGGGGGAATGAGTGCGCCTACTTTCTTTGACATTGACAACGATAATGACTTGGATTTATTTGTGGGAAATGAGGCGGGTTATGTTTGGTATTTTAAAAACAATGGTTCCACATCTTCCTTTCAATTCGATTCTGTTACCAATAAATATGGTTATGTGAGGGCGAGCGATTATGTGCCGAATACCAATGGTTATGCTAAGCCTGTATTTTTGGATTATAATAACGATGGGATTACCGAATTTTTGTTGGGAGCAACATCTGGAGTGATAGAAATTTACGACCAACTTCCCCTCAATGCGCAAGATTCTTTGAATTTAGTAGATACACTTTTTCACTATGATTTTGGCTCATATGCGGCTCCTGCTGTTGCCAAAGTAGATTCTTCGGGCGATTGGAGTTATTTGGTCGGAAATGCGCGTGGTGGTTTGCAGGTTTTTGCCATTCAAGAACCCGATACCACTCAACCTATTATCCCGATTGTGCCGCCCGTAATGCCACAGACAGAAACAATTATTTACCCTAATCCTACAGAAAGTGAATTTACTATTAGTTTTGCTGATACGGGTAGCTATCAACTCAAACTACTGAATCAACTAGGGCAAGTTGTTTTTGAAACACAATTTCAAGGGTATCAAAAAACCATAAAACTCTCCACACTCCTGAGCCGAGGGATTTACTATTTGCAAATTTTTGATAAAAAAGGGCGACGAGAGGTGAAAAAAGTGTGGTTATATTAAAAAGTTGTAACCTTTTTTCCGCCGCCTCGTATCAATCCTATCAATTATCAATTTTAGGAAAATGTTATTAGCAACCGCTTTGTCTTATTTCTTAAACCCCTTTTCGAGCATTTTTGCTTTGATATGGGTAATAATTTTAGCCATTGTTCTTAGAAATATTTGGCGAAATGATTTACGAAACGAAACAAATAAACTCTTATGGTCTGCCATAGTATTCTTTTTCCCCGTTGGGGGAGTCCTTTTATGGTGGATGTTCGGAGATTAATTGCCTGAAAAATAAATATTACCCTTCGGTTGGCTTTTGTCATCGAAGGGTTTTTATTTGTAAGACAAATTTTTCCCTATCATTCATTCGCCAAAAAAATGTAAATTTGTATCAAAATTAACTTATTCACAAATGAATCGTATCTTTTTCTTCTGCTTGCTAATACTTTGCCCTAGTCTAATATGGGCGCAACCCAATTTATTTTCTGACGAAAATTTACCCTATCAATACCAAGCAGGTGTTCCTTCTCCTAAGCATACCATAAGAGCAAGCCCCAAAACGCTCACTTTGAGTGCAATTCAACCCTTTTTCGATGAGTTTGCCAGCAAAACACAAGACATTGACACCAACAAGTGGTTCATTGATGGCGCAAATCGCAATCCTTTAAAAAGTCGTCATGCAGGAAAAAATCCCCCAACGCTAGGCGTTCTTAGCTTTGATGGCTTAAATGCCGAGGGATTACCTTATGATAATGCCGCATTTGTGTCTGGTACTGCCGACATTCTAGAATCACATTATATTGATTTACAGGGAAAAAGTGCGAGCGACAATATTTATTTGAGCTTTTTTTTACAACCTCAAGGATTTGGTGAAAAGCCTGAATCCCAAGATTCCTTTGTGGTTTATTTTCGCAAAAGCAATGGGGCTTATCAAAGAGTGTATTATAAAACGGGTACGCCTTTGCAAGCGTTTAAGCAAATTATTTTGCCCGTTGACCAAGCCGACTATTTTCACAACCAATTTCAATTAAAATTCAAAAGTGTAGGGGCTTTGTTTGGGCAATTAGATGTGTGGCATTTAGATTACGTTTTCTTAGGTGAACAACGTTCCGCCACAGATACAACCTTTGATGACGTAGCATTTTCGGATATTACAAAGTCCATGCTTCATCCTTATACCGCCGTCCCTTTTCAACAGTATGAAGGGAAAGCACTTACGCGAAAATTTGAAACGGTTTTGAGCAACTTGAAAGTTTCGGGCGTTATTCCTGATGTGAAAGCTACCATTACTGATGCAGTAGGCGGAAATGTTTTTACTTCGGGTGATGAATTTTCCTACTCGCCCACGATGACTCCTTTTTCGCAATACACACAAGCAATTGATAGTTTTGACAATCAAATTATGCAACCCTATACCGTTTCCTATTTGTTAAAATTGAGCTTGCCTCCCGATATTGATGGAACTACCGCAAATAATCGCTTATATGAGTTGTATCGTATTGATTCTCTGTATGCTTATGATGATGGAGAAGCCGATGGAAGTTACGGTATTCAAGACGCGCCCAAAGGTTTTGCGAATAGATTTACCGTTACTTCTCCTGATACGATTCGTGCGGTATGGATTTCTTTTGTTCCACGTTTGAACGGTAATTCTCAGCAGGTTGTGTATATGGACAATTATAATTTTCGATTGACAATATGGGACGCTGCGAATCCTAACGCGATTGCGTATCAACAAATTTTGGGTTCAAAAGTAAAATATGGCGATTCAACCAATTATTTTCACCGCTATGTATTGAACCAGCCTTTGGGCGTGAATGGTGATATTTGGGTAGGCTTAGAGCAGATTGATTATTGGGCGTTAGGAGTAGGTTTGGACTTGAATTATAACAATCAAGATAAGATTTATTGGGATTCGGTAGGATATTGGGTGCAAGAGAAAAATATTAAAGGTTCTTTGATGATTCGCCCCGAATTTCAAAATTCACTTTATCACACCATCGTAAGCAATGAGGAAATTCAGAATGCTTCTAATGTGTTAGAAACTTTCCCAAATCCTTCTTCCGAGAAAAAAATACACCTGCGCTTTCCTTCTGATGAAGCAAGAAATTATCATCTAACGGTGTATGATTTACAAGGCAAAAAAATACATGAGCTTTATTTGGATAATGTTCTTTCTGAAACGATAGACATAGAACTACCCGAATTAACGAATGGTGTTTACCTTCTGCAACACGAATGGACATTGAATAACAGCCAACATTTTCAAAAAAATGAAAAATGGTTGTATCAAAAATAATTTATTTTAATCCATGAAAATAATTCTTGAAACACCACGCTTGCTGCTGAGGGAGTTTACCTTAGCAGACAAGCACGATTTTTTTGCCCTCAATAGCGATTGGGAGGTAGTTCAATACACAGGCAACCTTCCTTTTGAAAATATGGAAGCTGCTGTAAATGTATTAGAAAATGTGATAATTAAGGGGCAATATGAAAAATATGGCATGGGCAGGTGGGCGGTTATTGAAAAAGAAAGCCAAGCGCTTTTGGGTTGGTGCGGTGTTCGCCCTAATGAAAATGACGGAGAAATTGATTTGGGATATCGTTATTTTCGCCAATATTGGGGGAAAGGATTTGCCACAGAAGCCGCAAAAGCAGTATTAGAATATGCAAAAAATGAGCTTCAGCTTGCCAAAATTGCAGGAAAAGCCCAAATCGAAAATATAGCCTCTATCAAAGTTTTAAGCAAAATTGGTATGGAACGCATGAAGGATATAGAAGAAAATAATGAAAAATTGGCGTATTTTGTTATATGTTTAAATGGCTGATAATCAGGAAATTGTTTTTGTTTTTATTGGAAATGCAAGCTGAAAGTTTAAACAAAAAAGCCGTAAGATTACTCAAATAAAAATTATAAAACACTATTTTTTACGCTGTTATATTTTACATTTAATTGATTATTTCAAGTCATAGATTTATCTTACTTTTGTTATGTTGTTTCTTTGTAGGTTCGCCATTAAAAGTAAAAGTCATGAAATTAATGATTTGGTTAATATGTTTGTTATTTTTTCCCCCGATATTTGCCCAATCCATTTCTCTCTCGATAACAGATTCAAGCGTAAGTATTCATCAAAGTGAAAATATAGCATTGGTAGAAGATGCCTCTAGCCAGATACACTACTCTACGATTGAATCACTCGAAACGAAAATCTTATCCCAAAAAGAAAGTTTAGCCGAGCAAAAAAGGCTTATCTATGCATCAGCAATTATTTGCATGATGTTTATTGTGTTATCGGGATTGCTTTATATTCAATATGATACAAAACAGCGTGCATTTCAGCGAATTTCTGCACAAAATCAGTTGATTTTGGAAAAGAACGAAGAAATTATGAAGCAGCAGCAAAAGATTGTGTATCAAAAAGAACAACTTCGCCGCCTAAACCGTGCAAAAGATAGGGTGTTTTCTATCCTTTCTCATGATTTGCGTGCGCCCATTCATTCCTTGCAAAGCTTTTTGAAATTGTTGGAAATGAAGGTGTTAAGTGAAAAAGAAACCCAAACACTCCTATCCAAAATTAGCAAAACTACCCAAGCAACTAGCGATACCCTTGATAGCCTATTACATTGGTCGGCAGCACAAATGAATGGCGATGTAAAATGTAATTCTCAAATCATTTGCTTGAAAGAAATAATAGAGGAAGTCGTTAACCTGTGCAATGGACAAGCGGAAGCAAAGAATATTTTTATAGAAAATCAAGTGCAAGGAAATGCTACGCTCTATGCAGACGTGCATCATATTCGCTTAATTTTACGAAACCTTATTACAAATGCCATAAAATTTACTCACCCTAATGGCGAAGTCATTATTTCTGCTTCGTTAGGAGAAAAAAAGACAGAAATTCATGTAAAAGATAATGGGCTAGGAATGACGGAGGCGCAAATCAATAAATTATTTCACAGCCAAACGCATTTTTCTACGGTAGGTACAGCAAAAGAAAAAGGACTAGGGTTAGGGCTATTATTATGCAAAGAATTTGTGGAAATGAACAAAGGGCATTTGTTTGTAAATAGCGAAGTTGCGAAAGGCAGCACTTTTACCTTAGTGCTACCTCAAAACGAACCCATTTCGCGTTCAAGAATATTACCTACTTAGGACTATTTATTGCGCGTCATCACATAATTCATCACCTCATGTAATGCTTTTCTTGCTTCATTTTCAGGAAGCTCCATCAATAACGCTTCAGCTTCTTGAATATAGCGGTTCATTTCTCGCGTGGCATATTCTAAGCCGCCATGTTGAATCACATAGTCAATTACTTGCTGAACCTTTTGCGGATTGGTATTATGATTTCTGATAAGGTTAATAATGCGGCGGCGTTCAAACCAAGAAGATTTATTCAACACATGAATCAAAGGCAAAGTCATTTTTTTCTCTTTGATGTCAATTGCCAAAGGTTTCCCCACATCATCTTTGCCATAATCAAACAAATCATCTTTAATTTGAAAGGCAATACCCAACTTTTCCCCAAAAACGCGCATTTTCTCCTGCAATTCTAAGTCATTTGTGGCACTTGCCGCCCCACATTGACAACAAGCTGCGATTAAAGAGGCTGTTTTTTGGCGAATAATATCAAAATAAACTGCTTCATCAATGTTCAATTTTCTTGCCTTCTCCATTTGCAAAAGCTCTCCCTCACTCATCAACCTAACTGCCTCAGAAACAATCTTTAACAAATGAAAATCGTCATGTTCTAAAGACATAAGTAAGCCCCTAGAGAGCAAAAAATCCCCAACCAAAACCGCCACTTTGTTTTTCCACAGCGCATTAATAGAAAAAAAGCCCCGCCTTTCGTCTGCATCGTCCACCACATCATCATGCACCAAAGTTGCCGTATGAAGCAACTCTACCAAAGCTGCCCCCCGATAAGTTGCAGGCATAATTCCCCCACATACTTTTGCACACAAAAGCACCAACACAGGGCGTATTTGCTTCCCTTTTCGCTTAATAATATACTGTGTAACCTTATCCAACAAAGGAACTTTGCTTTGCATAGAAGTACGAAAGTACTTATCAAACGAAATTAATTCGTCAGAAATGTTTTCTGTAATATGTTCTAAGGTCTTTGCCAATGAATTATTCGTTTACATAAATTTTACTATTCACCCCACGCAGAAAATAACCTTGCTCGTTAAATGCGCGGCGTCTAGGGGCTTCCATACAAGCAGTTGAGCAGCAACCTTCATGGTCGTGGAAACACTTTTCGCAGACAAGTACGTGATTGTTACACTCGGCATTGGCGCAATTCATCATCTTGCTGGTATCATCTCCGCAAATAGAGCAATGCCCAATAGATTTGGGATTTACTTGATTGACAGGAACAACTACACGCTGGTCGAAGACATAGCAATCCCCTTCAAAATCTTCGCCTTTTGCCTCTTTTCCATAACGAACAATGCCGCCATGCAATTGATATACGGCATCTGCACCAGAAATTTGTTGCAACCAACCCGAAATCTTCTCACACTTGATGCCGCCTGTGCAATAAGTATAAATTTTCTTCCCTTTTAGCTTTGCTAATTCGGATTCATGGTCGGGTAATTCGCGGAAGTTTTCGATGTCCAAGGTAATCGCACCTTTAAACTTTCCTACCTCATATTCGTATTTTGAGCGAGCATCTAAAATCACAATGTCAGGATTGGTTTCTGCTTCTTTCAAAATTTTGCGAAATTCTTCAGGTTCTACATAAGGCGTAGTACCACATTGCTCCACCAAATTAGGCATATTGAAGCGGACAATTTCGTTTTTAACGCGAACATGAAGTTTCAAAAAAGCGTGTTTGTCATGTTCATCAATTTTAAACTCAATGCCCTGAAACACAAGATGTTGTTGCATCCATTCCATATACCTAGCCGTATCTGCTTTTAAGCCTGAAACAGTTCCATTGATGCCTTCTGAGGCAATCAAAATGCGCCCTTTCAAATTAAACTCGCGGCAGATAGCCTCATGCTCATCTCTTAATACTTCTGGATGTGCAATGGGCGTGAATTTGTAGTATAATAAAATTTCGTATTCCATGATGCAAATTTACGAACTAAATGTGAAACTTGATAATGAAAAATTATGGTTGTTAATGTATGTCTTGGTTATTTCGTGTAGCCATAGCACCAATTACAAGGGTCATCTTTTTTTCTTTTGATAGCCTCCTCCAAACTTACCCATATAATTTCTTTGGTGCATTTGTCTAGTCCTTTGCATTTTGTTTTGTGATAAGAGCCTTTATAATGATTGTCGCAAATCATTACTTTTTCCGCTTGAGGTCGTGTTATTAGCGGAAAAGAAGCCGAAATACCCGTAAGTAAAACAAAAACTAAGGACTTAAACATAAGCATAAACGATAAAAGTTACAATGTGTTTTTTTCAATCAACAAATGTTGCGTAATATGAATAAAATCCGCAATTTGAAGTTGTTCTGCACGCAAATCTAGCAATTTTTCTTTTCCCTCAAAATCATTTATTGCTAATCCTTTCAGCGCATTGCGAAGCGTTTTTCTTCTTTGATTAAAAGCGGCTTTTACGACTCTTTTGAAATCCGAAAAGGTAATATCTGCTACATTTTCTCTGCGTTTCATGGATAAAACCGCACTCATTACTTTAGGTGGTGGCGAAAAAACCGAAGGCGGAACTGAAAATTCGTATTTTAATTCATAATAATAACCCAGCAAAACACTCAAAATCCCGTAAGTTTTGTTTCCTGCTTTGGCACAAATTCGCTCGGCAACCTCCTTTTGTATCATAAAAACGCCTTCTTTTACGTATATTTTATTCTCTAACAAATGGAAAAAAATGGGTGAGCTGATATTATAGGGCAAATTTCCAATCAAATAAGCGTCAGGTTGCAAATCTTTTGCAGGTTGCCAAGCCAACACATCTTGATGAATTATCGTTAATCGGTTTTCGAACCTTTCCGTTAAAAAAGCAACGGCTTCACTATCGATTTCCACTACGCGAAATGACGGAAATTTTTCCACCAAATATTGCGTTAAAATGCCCATACCTGGCCCAATTTCCACAACTTGCGCATTTTCTGGAGCGGTAAGTGTCCGCACAATTTTTTGCGCCAACTGTTTATCTGTCAAAAAATGCTGTCCTAACGATTTTTTCGGTTTTACTTTGTCCATGGTATTTTTGAAAGCCTAACTAAATTTTAGCCTTAAAAGTTTGAAATCTAGGCTTAACTCGCTTGTTTTTGAAAAAAATGTGATGTCTATTCCAAGAAAAAATGAGAAATTTGCGTTTTCATTTTCTCTAAACCAAAAAGAAACTTAATTTTGGGGCAATTATTTCAATATCAAAAAGATGAAGTTTACACTTAAGATAATATTAATCATGCTTGCGGCTCTTTTGTTCGAAGAATTTGTAGGCGGTATATGGTGGGGGTTCGCTTTCGCGGTGGCTTTGGTAGCAATTTTGATGAGCCCGCGTCCACGTCGCAAGTTCTCTGCAAAGCAAGATAAATCCTTTGACAATGACTTCTTGGCAGGATTTATTGGAGTTGCCTTACTGTGGGCATTAGCCGCTTTTTGGAAAGATTACAACAATAACTCTATTTTGGGAGGGCGTATGGCTGAGCTATTCTCTATCCCTTCCACAAGCTTGCTCATTGTGGTCGTATCTTTAGTAGGGGGCTTGGTCGGAGGTTTGGCTTCTTTGACAGGTGGTTATTTGGGCGAAATGCTCAAAAGCCAATTTATGAAACGAAGATAACAAACAGTGAACAGTAAACAAGTAACCGTTATCAGTTCGACTTGCTTAGGAATACGCACCGAATATTTCGACAAACTCAATACAAGTAAGTTTGCAAATTTAAAACATATTTACCTGATATTCATGGCTTTACTTCTGATAACTGTTTACTGATAACTGTTTATCGATATTTATTTATTCATTTAATCAATAATCAACTAATTTTTTTCATTCATTTATTATGAAAATTTTGAAGATTAGCACGTTAGCACTTACGCTATTATTAGCCACTAACATTCTTCCTGCTCAAAAATCAAGTAGCCCCATTTTACTTTCTTTTCCTAAAAAAGAAGACGTAAATAAGGCTGAATTTGAGCGTGTGTATCAAAAAAATAATGGAGGGTATGATGCAGCCGCAAAACACAGCCCGCAACAGTACCGTGAGTACTTGAACTTGTATATCAACTTTAAACGTAAGGTGTTCGAGGCAGAAGAATTAGGGTTGGACAAAACATCTGCTTTTCAAGCAGAATACAATTCTTACAAAAAACAACTCGCACAACCTTATATGGGTGCGAAGGAAGCGGAAGAAAAACTGATTCAAGAGGCGTATAATCGTTCTTTGACTTCTGTGAGCGCAAATCATTTGTTGGTAAAAGTAGAGGAATTGGCTCCCGCAGAAGATACCTTGATTGCCTATAACAAATGTTTGGCGTATCGTGATTCGGTGATAAAAGGGAAAAAATCTTTTGAAGAAATGGCAGAGAAATATTCTGAAGATCCTTCTGCTAAAGACAACAAAGGCGCTTTGGGTTATTTTAATGTGTTCGACATGGTTTACCCTTTTGAAAATGGCGCGTATAACACCGCAGTTGGGCAAATTTCTATGCCGATTCGCTCACGTTTTGGCTATCATTTAATTAAGGTGAATGACAAAGTGAAAAATGAAGGCAGCAAGCGCGTTTCTCACATCATTATTCGCGTAGGAGACAGGTATAGCGCAAAAGATAGTTCACAAGCGATTGCCAAAATTAATGAGTTATATGACAAATTAAAAGGCGGTTCTGATTTTGCAGAATTAGCGCGTAATTTTTCTGATGACCCGAATACTGCTTCTAAAGGCGGAGATTTAGGCGATGGTCGTTTGCGTCCAGAATTAGAAAATTATAAAATGAAATTGGGCAAAGGCGAATATTCAGCTCCTTTTAAAACAGCTTTTGGTTGGCATATTTTGAGGGTAACAGATGCAAAAACGCCTTCGACTTTGGAAACCATGCGCACAGAGTTAAAGCGTAAAATCGAGCGTGATAGCCGTTCTCAATTAAGCAAACAAGCTTTGATTGAGCGCATTAAGAGAGAAAACAAAGTAACGATTAACCGCAAAAATTTTGATACTTTCAAAGCGAAACTAACGCCTGAATTTATCAAAGGAACTTGGGGCAAAAAAGATTACAAAGATTCTGCGGATCTTAAATTGGAAGCTTATAATTTGCTTGATGGCAAAAAAACGGTTTCTGTAGCTATCAGCGATTATGTGGCATATTACCTCAAAAACAAGGGCTTGATGCGTGCCTATTCCAAAATGAGTCCACAACAAGCGGCTGACGCTTTGCTTACCCGTTTTATCGACGAGCAAATGTTACAATTTGAAGAAGACCATTTGGCGGACAAAAATCCTGATTATAAGGCATTGTTGAAAGAATATCGTGATGGTATTTTGTTGTTTTCTTTGATGGAGCAAAAAGTTTGGAAAAAAGCAGTAGAGGATTCGGTAGGGTTGAAAAAATACTACACAGATAATGCGAAAACTTTCCAAGCTGATGAGATGATTGACGTAAGAGAATATCGCTCGCCAGATGAGGCAGTATTGAAGCAAGTGGAGGAATTGATGGCGCAAGGAAATGATGAGAAATTCATTGATTCTGTGATGAATAGCCAATCTGCGTTGAAATTGCGTATCACTACCCAAACTTTTGAAAAAGGCAAAACTGAATCTGCGGCAAAAATGTTCGGCAAAAATGTAGGCGAGCGTTCTGAGATTACCAAAGAAGGCGAAAGCTATAAAATTTGGATTGTGGAGAAAAAATTCCCTGCGGGTATCAAGCCTTTTGAAAAAGCAAAATCGGAGTGTATCACCAAGTATCAAGACCAACTGGAAAAAGATTGGTTAAAAGCCTTGGAAGCAAAATATCCTGTAAAAGTGAATGAAAAAACTTTCGGGAAATTGTATAAGAAATAAGAGAAGGCGTATTGGCTAATTAGGTATTTCTTTCCATAGCGTAGGGGTAAAACCTACATTATGGAAAGAAATATTCTTTTTTTTACGTATATTTGTACTGACAAAAAAGGAAATCAAAACAAATTTTATCAAATCAAAAAACACCATGGTACGCCTTATTTTATCCGCAGTTTTAGGCTTTTTTTTAGGAGCAATGATGGCTGGCATTTTAGAAATAATGGGAGTT